>CALANC010000284.1 GCA_937925895.1 uncultured Desulfobacterales bacterium | reverse complement strand
TATCATCATTCGGTCCAACAGATGGAAAAGTATTTCGCCCATCTGATCGTAAAAAACCTAAGAGTGTCGGATGGATTCAATGCGTTGGATCACGTAGTGTACAACTTGGATTTCCCTATTGTTCCCGTGTCTGCTGCATGTATGCCACAAAGGAAGCATCAATTACTAAAGAAGCCAATCCAGATATGGATATCACCGTTTATTACATGGATATCCGTGCATATGGTAAAGATTTCCAACAATATTATGATCATGCAAAAGACCTTGGAGTAAAATATGTCCGAGGGCGACCATCATCTGTTTATGAAAATCCAGATAAAAGTCTTACTATACGATACAAAGACACGCTCACTGGTAAAATCGAAGATAACAAGGTCGATATGTTGGTATTATCTACTGCGATAATACCAAATCAAGGTAACAAGAAACTTGGTAACATCCTTGGAGTAGATGTTGATGAAAATGGCTTTTTCAAACAAAACTCCTTATTAACTGATCCTATTCAATCATCCCGAGATGGAATATTTCTTGCAGGTTGTATACAAGGGCCTAAAGATATTCCTGACAGTGTAAGCATGGCAAGTGGTGCTGCGGCTAAAGCTATAGCACCTATCAAAGATCGGGAAAAACACATTGGCAAAGAATTTCCCCCTGAAAAAGATGTATCACAAGAGAAACCACGCATTGGAGTATTTGTCTGCCATTGTGGAAAAAATATCGCAAGTTATCTTGATGTTGATAAAGTAACCGAGGAAACCAAGAAATTACCAAATGTTGACTATGCTGAACATATGATGTTTGCCTGCTCAGAGGACAGTTGTAAAAAAATCAAAGACGCTGTCCAAGAAAAGGGATTAAACAGAATTATTGTCGCGGCCTGCTCTCCACGAACCCATGGTGGTTTATTCCAGGATACGCTCATGGAAGCTGGATTAAACAAATACCTGTTTGAAATGGCCAATATTCGCAATCAGGATTCCTGGGTTCATCGGGATTCACCAGAAAGAGCCAGTGAAAAAGCCAAGAAGCTGGTTCGGATGGCTGTGGCTCGATCAGCGACACTCTATCCGCTTCAAGAGAAAAAGATAGAGGTTGTTCAAAGAGGATTGATTATAGGGGGTGGTGTTGCAGGAATGAATGCGGCTTTGGGTCTGGCTGGCCAGGGTTTTGAAGCAGTGCTGATTGAAAAAGAAGAAAACCTGGGTGGTATGGCAAATCGTCTCACGGCGACCATCGAAGGTGCGGACGTCGGCAGTTATCTTGGAAGTTTGATTCAGAAGGTGACATCTCATCCAAAGATTCAGGTTCTGACCCAGTCGCTTATTGTTGGATTTTCCGGGTTTAAAGGAAACTTTAATACCGAAGTTCTTGTCGGGCCGGGTATGTACGAACGAAAGATCGACCACGGTGTCCTCATTCTTGCCACAGGGGCCAGCGAATACCACCCCAAAGAGTTCCTTTACGACCAAAACGAGCGGGTTGTGACCCAGGTTGAGCTGTCCAACCGCCTAAAAAATACAGATGCGGACGACCTCAATCAAGTAGTTATGATCCAGTGTGTGGGTTCAAGAAACGAGGAGAATCCCAATTGTTCCAGAATCTGTTGCCAGAACGCCGTAAAAAACGCCCTACTTATAAAAAAGATGAATCCGGATTCTCAAATCTTTATTCTCTACAGAGACATGAGGACATACGGATTGCTGGAGGATTATTACACCGAGGCCCGAAGTAAGGGCGTTATGTTCTTTAAATACGACCCGGATGATCCGCCGGTTGTCGAATCATCCGACAATGTCGCCATGGTAACCTTCAGAGACCATGTTTTGGGCCGGTATCTGCAAGTCAGCACAGATCTTGTGGTGTTGAGTGCAGGCATGGTTGCCGAAGATACCGAAGAGCTCGCTTCTATTGTTAAACTGGCCCGGACGCCAGAGGGCCATTTTATGGAAGCCCATGTCAAATTAAGACCGGTCGATATGGCCACAGAAGGTATCTTTGTGTGCGGGACCGCTCACAGTCCTCAACTTCTGTCTGAATCAATTTCACAGGCTTACGCCGCTGCATCAAGAGCCACAACGTTTTTGGCTCAGACCGATCTGACCTTGTCGGCAGTAAAAGCGCAAGTCAAAGAAGAGCTCTGCGCCTCATGTCTCATCTGTGTCCGGTCGTGTCCCTATAGCGTGCCTATAATCAACGAAGACGGAGTGAGTGAAATCGACGAGGCGCTGTGTCAGGGTTGTGGCGTCTGTGCTGCTGAATGCCCGGCCAAAGCCATAGAACTCAACTGGTATCAAGATGATCAGATTTTGAGCAAAGTCGAAGCCTTGCTTGAAGGCGTCATGAAAAATTGAAGGAGGTTTCATGAAGGCAGATTTTGAACCCATCATCATCGCGTTCTGTTGCAATTTTTGAGGATATACTGCTGCGGACCTGGCAGGTTCGATGCGATTACAATATCCTTCAAACATTAAAATTATTCTTGTCCCCTGCACCGGCAAGGTCGATGTGCTTTATATTTTGCGAGCTTTTGAAAAGGGTGCAGACGGTGTCTATGTGGTGGGATGTTTGGAAGGCGACTGCCACTTCGACAACGGCAACTTCAGAGCTCGTAAGCGGGTGGAACAGGCTCAGAAAATTCTTGACGTCATCGGGGTTGGGGGAGAAAGGGCTCAAATGTACAACCTCTCGTCCAGTGAAGCCCCACGGTTTGCCGAGATTGCCATTGAAATGGATGAAAAAATAAGAGCCTTGGGTCCAAGTCCGATCAAAGCAGCTAAGCAAAAGGCCGCTTAACCCGAATGTTTCATAAACATTTTCGAGAGGGCTATTTATTAATACAGAATACTGTTTTTGAATGCTAACCTTTAGCTGACATCTCCAATGAAAGAGAGGGTTATATGATTGTCGCAGATAAAAAACCGATTGAGGAGATTATAGAAGAAATCAAGAACCATGAGAAAATCCTCATCTTAGGTTGTAATGAATGTGTCACTGTCTGCGAGGCAGGTGGAAAAAAGGAAGTGGGTGTCTTGGCTTCGGCTCTGAGAATGTATTTCCTAAATCAGGGCAAGCAAGTCAAAATAGATGAAATAACCTTAGAGCGACAATGTGATCACGAATATCTTGAAGAGATCCGGGATAGAATGGATCAGTATGACGCCGTCGTTTCCCTTGCCTGTGGTGTGGGGGTCCAGTTCATGGCCGAAAAATACCACTCCACACCGATCTATCCCGGGGTGAACACCTGTTTTTTGGGAGTTACCGAAGAACGAGGCCTTTGGACGGAAAGGTGCCAGGCGTGTGGTCATTGTATCTTGGCGAGCACAGGCGGAATCTGCCCGGTTGCCAGGTGCGCAAAACGGATCCTAAACGGTCCCTGCGGGGGTTCGACAAAAGGTAAGTGTGAAATTGACAAAGAGATTGACTGTGCCTGGCAATTGATCATCGACCGTCTCAAGGCACTGGATAGACTCGATGAGTATGAAGAACTTTGCCCTTTGAAAGATTGGTCCACCGATAGGGCGGGAGGACCTCGAAAAGTTGTCAGGGAGGATGTGCAGCAATGAAAGTAAAGACACCTAGTAAACTGGAAAAGATTCTTGCCGCGGGTCACTATGCCGTTACTTCCGAGGTCGGCCCTCCGCGTGGAAGTGACCCGGAAAACATTACCAAAAAAGCGGAAATGATCAAGGACTACGTGGATGCAATCAATGTAACCGACAACCAGACGTCCGTAACCCGCATGTGCAGCCTCGCCGCCTGTATTCGTCTGAAACTCATGGGACTTGAGCCGGTCCTTCAAATGGTGACCCGTGATCGGAATCGCATTGCCTTACAGAGCGATATTCTAGGGGCGGCTTCGTATGACATCCATAATATTCTTTGTCTTTCCGGAGACCACCAGAGTTTTGGAGACTGTGCCCAGGGCCAGAATGTTCACGATCTTGATTCCATGCAATTAATTCAGACCGTCAGACACATGAGGGATGAAGGCAAGTTTTTGGGCGGCGGGGATATCAGCCGTCCGCCGGAAATGTTTGTCGGCGCCGCTGCCAACCCATTTGCCGATCCATTTGAGATTCGTGTTCCTCGATTGGCAAAAAAAGTTGCCGCAGGCGTCGAATTTATCCAAACGCAGTGTATCTACAATATGGAGAAATTCGAGCTCTGGTTGAAGATGGCCGGTGATCGTGGATTGCTTGACAACGTTTATATTCTGGCCGGTGTGACGCCGTTTAAGTCTGCAGGCATGGCCCGATATATGAAAAATCGGGTCCCGGGAATAGAAGTGCCGGACGAATTAGTAAAACGAATGGCCGATACGCCAAAAGAAAAACAATCCGAAGAGGGCATCAATATCTGCATTGAACAGATTGAGCATCTTAAAGGAGTTGAAGGGGTTCATGGTTTTCACGTGATGGCCATTGAATGGGAAGAAATGGTGCCTGGAATTGTTGAAAGGTCAGGCCTTTACCCTAGACCGATTGTGGATTGAATTCGAATTTAATGTCAAATGGCATGAAATATTAGATAAGAAATTAACAGAATTTCTGTGTGATACATCAGAAATTAAAATAAAGGAGGATCGTTATGAGTGACATAAAGAGGGTTCTGGTCGTCGATGATGAGCCTGATTTTGCGGCAATTGTCCAGACGAATCTGGAAAAGGAAGGCTTCGAAGTCGAAGTGGCCTACAACGGCGTTGAAGGGCTTGAGAAGGTTTATGCAAATCCACCGGATGCCATCGTACTGGATATCATGATGCCTGAAATGGATGGATATGCTGTATGCAAGAAACTAAAATCAGATGAAAAGTGCGCTGACATTCCTGTCATCTTGTTAACTGCCGTTGCGTCCCATGTAACCACGACTCGCTATTCTCACGCCGATGGAATGAGCACGGAAGCCGACGACTATATTGCCAAGCCGGCTTCGGCCGAGGAGATAACTGAAAGCATCAAGAGACTCCTCAGCGACTAGTAAAGGTCAGGGACCAGTGAATCATGCTTTTCATGACGAATGTGGAGGGAAGGCTAAATTTCACCCAGCGCGGTCCCGCTCTTTGGGCGGGGAACATGGTTGTTTTGAAACAATCGGCGGAGAATTCAAATTTACAGATAACAATTGCAATTTAAAAGGAGGTATACATTTTGCGGGACCCTATTTCAATTGATATGGCGAATAGACGGATAGCTACCTCTCCAGAGTTGGCAGATGCTTGTTTCACATGCGGGACATGTGCCAGCGGCTGTCCTGCAACCAACCTCGTACCCGGTTGGGATCCCAGGAAAGCAATCCGGGCCATAGCCTTGGGATTAGAACAGGAAGTAATAGATTCCAAATGGCCCTGGGTTTGCACCCTCTGCGGCCGCTGCCAGTATGCATGCCCCATGGGGGTTCAGCTGATCAAGACCTTCCGGACGTGCCGGATTATGCGAGAACGTGAAGAGGTTCCGGATCCACTTCACAGAGGGACAATGATGAACTTTGAGAGGGGCAACAACCTCGGAATTCCCACTGACGACTTCCTGTTTTTGCTGGCTGACCTGGGTGTTGAGATGGAAGCAGATGAGAAACAGCCCTGCCCGGGATTCTATGTGCCGGTGGACAAGGAAGGTGCCAATATCATCGTCACGGTAAATTCCAAAGAACCTTTTGCCGAGCCTGATGATATGAAGTTCTGGTGGCGGATTTTTTACGCTGCCAAAGAAGATTGGACCGTGTCTTCCACCAACTGGGAAGGTGTCAACTGGGGCCTGTTTTCAGGTGATGATGAAAATTGGAAAATCCAGGTGAGCCGTGTTCTAGAAAATGCTCGCAGACTAAAGGTGAAAACCATCCTCTATCCGGAATGAGGGCATGCCTATTTTGCAACCCGGGCTGGGTTCAATATGTGGTTTCCGGAAGCTTTCGATGAATTTAAAGTGGTAAGTATTTTTGAACTTTTAAGAGAATACCTAGAAACAGGGAGAATCAAGCTGGACAAATCCAGACATCCGCAATTAACCACTGTCCATGATCCGTGCAACTACGGCCGAAAATCTCAGATATCGTTTGGGGATCATCATTGTGACAACTCTCGATGGATCGTATCTCAGTGCTGTGAGAATATGGTGGAAATGATTGATGGTCCGTTGAACAACCACTGTTGCGGTGCAGGTGGCGGCGCCTGGGCCATGCCTTATACCGAAGAGCGTCTTGCATACGGGAAGCACAAAGCCGATCAGATTAAAAAATCTGGTGCGGAACTAGTCATTGCTCCCTGTCATAATTGCCGCGATCAGATCATGAAGGGCCTGGCCAAGGAATTTGATATGGGCAACTACAAAGAAACCATGTATATTTGGGAGTTGGTAGCTGAGTCCTTGATCTATGAGCCCTGGAGTGAAGCAGACATCAAAAAGGCTCATGCTGAGCGTGATGCCCAATTTGAACGAGATGGTATTGAACTTGAAGAGTGGTGATAAATAAGGAGGGCTCATTTTTTCATTGGATACCGATTTTCTCCTTTCTGAAACAGGAACTATATTTTAACATGCAGGTTTATTGTATCTTAGGCGATGAACGAGCCCTTCGTTCAAATTCACCAGCCATATTTTCGGCTGTCATCCAAAAGCTGGGCATAAAAGGAGCTTATGTTCCATTTAAGGTCGCACCGGGACAGATTGGAAAAGCACTGGAAAGTATAAGAATTTTGAATATTGCCGGTGCGAATGTTTCTGTTCCTTTCAAAGAGTCGGCCGTACCCCATCTCGATATTTTGTCAGAAGGGGCAAATATTATCGGAGCCATTAACACCATTGTCCGAAACGGCGACATACTCAAGGGATATAACACCAATGCCATCGGTCTTATAGATGCATTAAATAATGCAGGCTTTGATGTTGAAAACAAGTCAGCCCTCGTTTTTGGAACCGGTGGTGCGGCAAGAGCTGTTGTGTTTGTTTTAAACTGGCTTCGCACCGATTCGGTTATGGTTGCCGGCCGAAACGCAAACAAAACCTTACAGTTGGTCAATCGTTTCGGGGGAGAAGCAAAAGCATTTAGGTCGTTGCTGGAACAGCCCATCGACGTCGATTTAATCGTCAACGCCACATCAATTTCCGGTCCTGATGAATCGATTGAAATGGCCGTGTTACTGGAACGTGTCGAAGTAAAGGGTTGTGAGTTGGTTCTCGACCTCAACTATGGTAGACGTCAAAATATGTGGCAGGAGATGGCAAGACGCAACGGCATTGCGTTTATGGATGGCCTTACTATTCTCGCATGTCAGGCCCGGCGAACCTTCGCCCTGTGGACCGGGTTGCAGGTGCCACCGGAGGAGTTTCTGAAATTCATTCAAACCTAAAGGAAACGTTTTTCAAAGGTCTCTTTGGATCGGCAAAAGAACAGTGAACGTAGTTCCTTCCCCAAGTGTGCTTTCAAGATCGATGAGCCCACCCATTGAATCCACGAGCTCCTTTACGATGGGGAGGCCAAGGCCTGTACCCGTAATATATCTCGTCTTCTCGTCCTTGACCCGGTAAAACCTTTCAAAAACCTTATCTAAATGCCCATCAGCTATCCCGAATCCGTTATCCGAAATTTTAATACGCAGGTTCGTTCCAGCCATGTCGGCTTTGACGCGGACGTTTCCCCCTTCTTGCGTATAATTGATGGCATTGGTAATGAGGTTTCCAAAGATACTTTCCAAGGCAACCGGGTCTGCTGTAAGTCGGGGCAACGGATCTTTGGGAAGCTCCAAGTGGATAGACTGGTCTTTTGCATCTGCCTGTGTTTTGAGGAAATCCACGATGTTCCCCAGTAGTTCCTCGATTTGAACCGCCTTCGGGTCTTTGCAGATCAGCCCTTCCTCGATCCGGGATAGATCGAGCAGGTCACCTATAAGTGCAATCAATCCTTTGGTTTTTTCCTTGGCACGATTCAGTATCTGCTGGTCTTGAGTAGTGGTTTCTTCCATCATATCCCGGATAACCAATGCCAGTTGTTCATGGATGGTTGACAGGGGCGATCGAAGCTCGTGAGAAACCTTTGTCACAAATTCAGATTTCAGCTGATCCAAAACCTTCATGGCAGATATGTCTACCACGTTGATTACTGCCCCTAAACACTCTTTCTTTTCACCAAGTACCGGTTTCCCTCTGGCCAAAAGATATTTGTGATTCGGAAGTGAGAACTCATAGTCGGGAATGTCTTCAAAATCCACATGTTTTCCTTGAGATATTTCCATAACAAGACCACACAGACCTTGATCCGATATATAGTTGTCGATGGGTTGTCCTGTTTTCATATTGGGATCAAGATCCATCAGTTGTCTGAATGACGGATTCATCAGGACAACCTGTCCTTTCGAGTTGGTGACTATAACACCGTTTGGAAGATATTCGATAATCGTATGTATGCGACTCTTCTCTGTATCCAGGTCAGCCAAAGTTTTTTTTCTTTCTTCTTCTAATTTCTCAGCTTCCTGGCTGAGATAAATCTTTTCCCAGGCACGGTTGACGACGATACGAAGCTGATCCGGATTAAAGGGTTTTGAAATAAAATCGTAGGCCCCCCGTTTCATGGCCTCGATGGCGGTTTCAACGGTGGCATATCCGGTAATCACGATAACCAGAATCGTTTCATCCAAAACCCGAATATGTTTTAGGACCTCCATTCCATCTATACCCGGCATTTTCAGGTCAAGAAGCACGATGGAAACCTTCTCCTTTGGCAACATCTCCAGAGCTTCATCTCCTCTAGTTGCCTTCAAAACGTGAAAACCGGCTCGGGTAAGAATTCGTTCAGATCCGTCGCGGATATCCTGTTCATCATCCACAACCAATACGCTTATACCATCCGGTTTAGTCTCCAATTTCATCTCCTCTGCTTCTTTTTGCTGTGTGGGGAAGGTCAATAATGAATGTCGCGCCCTCTTCAGGTTTGCTTTTGACACTGATGTTGCCGCCGTGATTTTCAACGATGCCGTAAGCCAAACTGAGGCCCAGCCCGGTGCCTTTTCCCTCCTCTTTGGTAGTAAAAAACGGCTCAAATATATGAGGCAAGATATCTTCATGTATTCCGGGACCCGTGTCGGTGATTTCTATACGAACCTTGTCATTTCCTGCAGCTAGGGAGGATTTTATCGTCAGTCTTCCCTTTTCCTCCATGGCCTGAACAGCGTTCAAAATGATGTTCATTAACATATGATTCAGTTGCTGGCTGTCAGCCATGACAAGGGGCAATGAAGATTGTAAATCCTTTTCTACCGTTATGTTCTGGAAAATGGCCTGATTTTCGAGTAAAAACAACGTCCGGGTAATCTTGGTGTTAATATTGAGAGGTTGTTTTAAATCTCGGGTCTGGCGAGAAAACTCGAGCAACTCCCTGATAATGTCCCGACACCGTTCTGCATCTTTAAGGACCCGGTTCAAATCCTCTTTGGCCCCCTCTTCCAGGTCATATTCTTCCATAACAAGTTTGGTAAACAGCGTAATGCCCCCTAATGGATTATTGAGTTGATGGGCTACCCCTGCTGCCAGTTTGCCGACAGAAGACATCTTTTCCGCCTGAATCAATTGAGCCTGGGTCGCTGCCAGCTCATCTTTCATTCGAAACTCTCCGCGAAGATCATGGAAAAAGCCGATGGTTGCCACTTCACGATCATTTTCATAAATGATCGATGCATTTAAGTTGATGGGAATCTTCTCACCGTTTTTATTTAGGATATTCACAGTAAACCCTCTGAGTCTCCCCTTGCCGCCGTATTCTTCGCTTCTCAGTTTTCGCATGACTTCGTATTCGCTATTGCCTGGGTAAATATCCCGAATATTAACAAAATTGATAGCTTCATCTTCTGTGTAGCCAAAAAGTCTTTCTGCCGCTGTGTTGAAAATAAGGATTTTCCCTTTCTTATCCGCAGCAATGACACAGTCTACAGAATTTCGGATGAGGTTCCGTAAAAAAG
>CALANC010000283.1 GCA_937925895.1 uncultured Desulfobacterales bacterium | reverse complement strand
TTCCACAGTTGGTTACAGCGAAGTGCACAACATCAGCGAAATAGGGCGTCTGTATACCGTATTTCTAATCTTTCTGGGTGTCGGTTTTTTTCTATATGTGGCCGGTGCCGTCATACAGTTCATGGTTGAAGGAAAAATTCGGACCGTGCTAGGGAGGAGAAAATTGGACAGGCAAATCCATCACTTGAAAAACCACTATATAGTTTGCGGATATGGGCGAATCGGCAGGGTAATCTGTGAAACATTAAAAAGATCACCCATCGATCTGGTGGTAATAGAAAACAACGAAAAGCTTGTCCCGGAAATCGACACGGACAATATACTCTATTTGTGGGGAGATGCATCCGATGAAGCCCTACTGCTTAAAGCCGGTATTCAACGCGCCAAAGGCCTGGTGGCCGCATTGGGAACGGATGCGGAAAATGTCTTCCTGGTGTTGACAGCCAGGCAGCTCGCACCAAATCTTTTCATTACGGCGAGGGCTTCCGATACGGATGTAAAAAAGAAGCTTCGAGCGGCCGGCGCCGACTCCGTCGAATCCCCTTACGAGAAGGGGGCCTTGCGAATGGCGCAACGTATCACGCGCCCGACCGTCACCACGTTTCTGGATCTTGCACTTGAATCCAGAACGAGCGATATTCAAATGGAAGAAATGCCCGTCAGTCCCGATTCGCCCTTGAATGGCGTCATACTCAAAGATTCGGGGATACGCCAAAACTTCAACCTGATTATTATTGCCATCAAAAAACCGGATGGCGACATGACTTTCAATCCCTCGTTTGAGGCCAGAATCATGCCAGGTGATACGGTCATTGCGGTGGGAGAAAGCAAAAATCTGCAGGATCTCGGAAAGGTATTGAATCCTTCCTGAGAATTGATTTATCCTTGGTGTTTTATGAAACCTGCCGGGCTATATTTTATATATAACCCGATCTTCCGTAATAATGATGTCCATGAATCTGTCATGTGACTCCATGGGAATCTGCTGTACGATCTGACATTCCAGGGATAAGGCAACTTTTCGGGTCGTAATGGGTAGTTTCCCGATAAATCTGTCGTAATAGCCTTCGCCGGAACCGATCCTGCCCCCTTTTTCATCCAGCGCCACCCCGGGGATGATGGCAATATCAATCCGTTCTATGGGTATTATTTTACACCGTTCCGGGTTCGGCTCCAAAATATTGCGTGGCCCGAGTGTCATGTCTGCCTCAAATGAATCAACCTTGAAGGGTTGCATCCCGTGTTTTTCCGTATTAAACGCCGGAAGGGCGACAATCTTACGATAATCAAAGCAACGCTGGATGATTTTTTTCGTATCAACCACAAATTTTTGCGGCATGTAAAGCAGGGATATGTTTGCCTCCAAAAAATTTGCAAATTCAAAGAGTCTGTTTTCGATTTGAGAGGTCTTTGCTGCCAATTCCTCCACAGAAAGAGCCTGAATGGCCGCTACAACACGGTTGCGGATATCACTTTTTGATTCTTGAACTTCTTCCATGACATTCTCCGGAAATCAGAATTAAAACATGCACACTGTATTTGTACGAACAAAGTAATATAATAAACAATTGGTGAAAAGTCAACTTTCAATAATCATTGACTAAATTGAACGAGCATGTTAGACGGACGGGTAATTCGAAAGCCTGAAATAACCAAGAAATTATCTTCCTGATTCGTTTCAACTCACGAAAAATCGTCAAGATGAAACAACCCGATATGGCTCAATACGACCCAATATGAGATTGCTATGCTGGAAATCAAATTCGTAAGAGATCATCTGGATGATATCCAAGAGATGCTGTTAAATCGCGGCAGCATCGCAGACCTATCACAATTCAAAGCAGCCGATGAAAAAAGAAGAGAAATTCTATTTGAAATTGAGGCGTTAAGGCATCGTCGAAATGTCGTGTCGGACCAGATTGCCACAATGAAAAAAAAAGGCGAAAATACCGATGCACTGGTGGCCGACATGCGGGCCGTTGCCGGAAAAATAAAGGCCTTGGAAATACCTTTATCTGAAAATGAGGCGCAAACGCGGGAAATTTTGATGCAGATACCCAACCAGCCGCATGCATCCGTACCGGTGGGAAACGATGAAACCGACAACCCGATCATCAAAACCGTTGGTAAACTTCCGGATTTTCAATTCGAACCCAAGCCCCACTGGGAACTCGGTGAACACCTGGGGATCCTCGACCTGGAAAGGGCAACCAAAATAGCCGGTACCCGTTTTCCCCTCTGCTATGGGGCCGGGGCAAGACTTGAACGGGCACTGATCAATTTTATGCTCGATATCCACACCAATGAACACGGATACAAAGAGGTCCTGCCGCCGTTCATGGTCAATGCCGACAGCATGACAAATACCGGCCAGCTACCCAAATTCAAGGAAGACCTGTTTAAGATTGAAGGATGGCCGTATTACCTCGTACCCACCGCCGAAGTTCCGGTGACCAATATCCACCAGGGAGAAGTCCTGGAAGCGTCGGACCTACCGATCTTGTACACGGCCCACACACCCTGTTTTCGGTCGGAAGCAGGCTCCTATGGCAAAGACACCCGTGGGCTCATACGCCAGCACCAGTTCAACAAGGTTGAACTGGTTAAGTTTACGACGCCTGAAAGTTCCTATGCCGAACTTGACAAGCTATTGCAAAATGCAGAAAAAATTTTAAGTTCCCTTGAGCTACCCTATCAAATTATTACCCTCTGCACCGGTGATCTCGGTTTTTCATCTGCAAAAACATATGATATCGAAGTCTGGCTGCCGTCTCAGAATGTCTATCGGGAAATTTCTTCCTGCAGCAATTTTGAAGATTTTCAGGCCAGACGCGCCAACATTCGATTTCGCAGAAAAGGGAAAAAAGGCACTGAACTGGTTCACACTCTCAATGGTTCGGGATTGGCTGTCGGTCGTACCGTCGCGGCAATACTGGAAAACAACCAACAGGCCGACGGCACGGTTCTCATTCCAAAATCACTTCAACCGTATATGGGCAACATAAAAAAAATCGAACCATGAAAATCAAGGATTTTCCCAACGATATTCAACCGTTTCTGATTCCGAAATTGGCAGGAGCCCTCCAATATCGATGCCTGGGATGCGGTCGTGAACAGTCTATTGAAACACTGCTCTATACCTGTCCCAACTGCGGTCATGTTCTCCTGCTCTTTGACAAGACCTTTGATCGTTTAAAATCCATCCCCGGCGAGATGTGGCACAAGATTTTCGATTACCGCCGGATGTTGAACATCCCTGCCCTTAAGGGCATCTACCGCTACCATGAATTTCTGGGACCTGCCATCCCCCTTGATTCCATTGTCTATCTCGGTGAAGGGCATACACCCCTGGTAAAGGCCAATTCCGCCTTAGCACAACGGGTGGGAGTCAAGTTCTATTTCAAGAACGATGGCCAGAACCCCAGCGCATCCTTTAAAGATCGCGGGATGGCAAGCGCTTTGAGCTATATCCATTTTCTGGTTCAACAGGGATTTGTTTCCGACGTGCTGGCCATCTGTGCCTCGACCGGTGATACATCTGCGGCTGCCGCGCTTTATGCCGCCTATCTCCAGCCGCATATCAAGTCAGCAGTCCTTCTGCCGCATAAAAAAGTGACCCCCCAGCAGCTATCGCAACCCTTGGGAAGCGGTGCGGCTGTATTTGAGATCCCCGGCGTATTTGATGATTGCATGAAGGTGGTAGAGGCCTTGTCGGAACAATATCATGTGGCCCTGTTAAATTCGAAAAATGCCTGGAGAATCCTGGGCCAGGAGTCGTATTCATATGAAATCTCTCAGGATTTTGATTATGACATGCGGCAAAAGGTCATCGTGCTGCCCATCGGCAATGCCGGGAACATCACGGCCGTACTGAATGGATTCATCAAATTTTATCAGACAGGTGTCATCACGCACCTTCCTAAAATTGTGGGGGTTCAATCCGAACATGCCAACCCGGTCTTCAGGTATTACCTGGAACCGGATAGCAACAAACGTAAATTCGAGCCCGTCCACGTAACTTCCAGTGTAGCCCAGGCAGCCATGATCGGCAATCCTGTTTCCATGCCGCGTGTCATTTACCTGGTGGATCAATACAACACCATGAGTGGTCGGCAGAACGTATTTTTTGTTGAAGTGGATGAACAGTCGATCATGGACTGGGAGCTGCTGGCAAACAGAAATGGTCATATCGCATGCACCCATGGTGGTGAATCTCTTGCCGGTCTTGTCAAGGCGATCAAGAATCAA
>CALANC010000282.1 GCA_937925895.1 uncultured Desulfobacterales bacterium | reverse complement strand
CCGATTAGTGCGAATTTCAGGGAAGGACTTTCCGTGTTGCAGTATTTCATTTCTACGCACGGCGCAAGAAAGGGTCTTGCGGACACCGCCCTCAAGACCGCAAATTCCGGCTATCTTACGCGACGATTGGCAGATGTCGCCCAAGACTGCATTGTTGTTGAGGATGACTGCGGAACGATGATGGGGGTAGAGGTTGAATCGCTCATGGAAGGGGGCGAGGTCATTCAACGTCTGGAGGAACGTATTTTAGGCCGTGTCGCCATTGAAGACATCCATGATCCGTTTACCGATGAAGTGATTGTAAAGTCAGGAAAAGATTTGGATGAGGACGCCGTAAAGACAGTTGAAGACGCCGGACTCAGTAAGGCAAAGATCAGATCCGTACTCACGTGCAAGAGCAAGTACGGCGTTTGCGTGAAGTGCTATGGCAGGGACCTTGCTCACGGCAAACAGGTTGAAATCGGACAAGCAGTAGGAATCTTGGCCGCTCAGTCCATTGGTGAACCCGGGACCCAGTTAACCATGCGTACATTTCATATCGGCGGAACGGCCAGCCGTAGGGTCGAGCAGGCCGATATCCGGGCACGATCAAACGGTAAGGTTAAGTTTGTCGATCTCAAGGTGGTCGAAAAAGAAAAAAATAGATTTGTGGTTATGAGCAGACGGGGTGGCGAGATCGCCATCGTTGGCAAAGCAGGCCGTGAGCGAGAACGGTTTCCGGTAATTTACGGGGCCCACATCGTGGTTAAGAACGGAAAAACAGTTAAGGTCGGGGATCTTTTGGCAACTTGGGATCCTTTTACGACACCTATTATTACAGAAGTTGGGGGAACCGTTAAATTCGGGGATATCGTACCCGGCAAGACCATGCAGGAAAAAGTTGACCCTGTTACCGGAAAATCGAGTCGTACGATTACAGAATCAAAAAGTGGTGAAGAACGCCCGAGGATATCGATAAAGGACAAAGATGGTAAAACGGCAAAACTGCCAAAATCATCGCAAGTGGCTCGATATTTGTTGCCGATTAACGCCATCCTGCTGGTTGATGAAAAAGATGAAGTTCAAGCCGGTGATGTGATCGCCAAGCTGCCCAGGGCAACGACTAAGACCAAAGATATTACCGGTGGTCTTCCAAGGGTGGCAGAGCTATTCGAAGTACGCAAGCCCAAAGAAACCGCTATTTTGAGCGAAATAGACGGGTTCGTGTCAATAGCAAAAGTAGCGAAAAAAGGAAAACAGAGAATTACTGTAACACCGATAGATGTCGGCGAAAAGAAGGAATACCTTATTTCGAGAGGTAAACACATAAATGTTTATGAAGGGGATTATGTCAGAGCGGGTGAGGCGCTGATAACAGGTTCCGCAATTCCTCAAGATATTTTGAACATAAGGGGAGAAATATCATTGGCCCGATATCTTGTTGATGAGGTGCAGGAAGTTTACCGGTTACAGGGTGTGAGGATAAATGACAAGCACATCGAAGTCATTGTGCGGCAAATGATGCGGCGTGTTAAGATTGTTGATGCAGGAGATTCCGATTTCGTATTGGAAGAACAGGTTGACAAAATACAATTTGAAGAAGCCAATCAACAAATGGTTGAACAAGGGAAAAAGCCCGCAGTTGCAGAACCTCTTATTCTTGGGATTACCAAGGCTTCGCTTTCGACTGAAAGCTTTATCTCTGCCGCTTCCTTTCAGGAGACAACCAAAGTACTGACAGAGGCAAGCATTGCCGGAAAGGTAGATTATCTTAGAGGACTCAAAGAAAATGTGATTATGGGAAGACTTATCCCTGCCGGCACCGGCCTGGTTGAATATAAGGATGTTGAGATTAAATAAAAAGAGAACGAACGCTCCAGACAAAACACACGGGAGGTATTTTAACGGGTCCCTATTTCTGCGAAAAAACTGTTGATAAAATGCTTGACAATGTAATGCTGTAAGTTTAAAAATGACAATTTTGCCACGATTCGGGACGTGTCCACGAACAGAGACCACTTTAAATGCCCTCGTTCGTTCAATTTCTGTGTGAGGCTCAAATTTTTATCACTAAAATACTGAATGTATTCATGTGATTAGAGTTTTCGCCCGGTTTGAACTTAATTCCCGTCATTGGCGGGGAGGCATTTTCAAAGGTTTTGAATATTAAAAAAGATTAGAGGAAAAAATGCCGACGATCAACCAATTGGTAAGAAAAGGAAGAAAGCGAGTAAAGAAAAAGACCAACACTCCGGCGTTGAGAGGAGCCCCGCAAAAGAGAGGGGTGTGTACACGTGTATATACGTCAACACCGAAAAAACCCAATTCCGCCTTGAGAAAGGTTGCCCGGGTGCGGTTGACCACCGGCGTTGAGGTTACTGCGTATATACCCGGCATAGGTCATAACCTTCAGGAGCATTCAGTTGTTCTTGTTCGTGGCGGACGTGTTAAAGATTTGCCAGGTGTCAGATATCATATTGTCAGGGGTACCCTCGATACCCTTGGCGTTGAGGATCGGAAACAGGGCAGATCCAAGTATGGGTCAAAAAAGCCAAAGTAAAAAAAAACGAGAGCTAGAAAATGGTGTAACAGATGCCTAGAAGAAGAGAAGTTCCCGAGCGGCCGGTTGTTCACGATTCCAAATACAACAGCAGGCTGGTAACAAAATTTATTAAATCCATCATGAAAGACGGCAAGAAGAGCACTGCAGAATTAATACTGTATGGCGCCTTGGACATTATCGAAGACAAAACGAAAGAATCCCCACTCAAAATTTTTGAGAAGGCGGTTGAAAATGTCAAACCGATGATTGAAGTCAAATCACGTCGTGTCGGAGGTTCAACATATCAGGTTCCTACAGAGATTAGACCGTCGAGAAGAACCGCTTTGGGAATTAGATGGATAATAAGCTTTGCCCGAAAAAGATCTGAAAAAAGTATGGCAAGCAAACTGGCGGCAGAGCTTTTAGATGCTGCGAATAAGCGAGGATCTGCAGTTAAGAAAAGAGAAGATACCCATAAGATGGCCGAAGCGAACAAGGCTTTTGCACATTATCGCTGGTAGGAATTAAAAAAGAACCCCTGTGGGTTTATATTAGAATAATAAATTGGTTCATCGTTAACCCGTTTTAAGGGAGGAGGAAAATGGCTAAGGAAAAGTTTCAGAGGACGAAGCCTCATGTTAATGTAGGGACGATTGGTCATATAGATCATGGTAAGACGACGTTGACGGCAGCGATAACGAAGCACATGGGCATGAAGGGTATGGCGGAG
>CALANC010000281.1 GCA_937925895.1 uncultured Desulfobacterales bacterium | reverse complement strand
CGATGTCCTCAATCAAACCATTTTTGTGAACGATATTCTCACTTTTCTGAAAATTACAAATAAAGAGTCTTTTTTTTGGAATTCAGCAATGCAAACTTTAGGTGACTATCTCAAAAATAGTAGAGAAGCTCAAAATATCAGTCTGAGTGATGTGGCTGATTATACAAAGATCTCAAAAATGTATTTAGACTATCTTGAAAATGATGATTATGCCAAAATCCCTGCAAAGCTATATGTCAAAGGATATATATCATCTTACGCTTCGTTCGTAGGAATAGACGAAAATGAAGCTCTCAAACTGTATTATTCTTTTCAGAATGAGACCGACGATGTAGACGTAATAAACTCAGAAATACTGCAAAATAAAAAAAACTCGAAAATTCCATACCTGCGACTTGGCAATAAATTTTGGCTTTTTCTATCATTCTGTGTTTTAGTTATCGCATCTATGGCGGCCTACAATTCTTTTTTTCAGAATCAAACAGAAACCATGGCCAATTCTAATCGCGAAGAACGAGCAAAACCCTTACAGCAAGCGGTGAATTCAACCATAAAAACTGAAGTTTTACAAAATGGTCCGGATGATAATTCTTTTTCATCCAGAAAACAAACCGCTCTCAATCAAAAAATTGATCATAGGGAAGTCAGAAAAAATCAAATTAACGGCATATCTAAGAGTCCGGCTCCGCTAAAAAGTCATAAACCAGAACCTAACTCAAAAGTAGCTGCGGCCTATCCTCCGACCGATGAAGTCGTGAAAGTAAAAGACTTGACCGGCTCGGAAAATGTTAAAACAATTCTAGAAAATAATTTTACGGGTATTGAAGTTACCGCGTGCACTGGCATTAAAAACCGAAATCCTCAGGGAATTGGAGATACTTTTGATTGGTCAATTGATAGAGTATACATTTGGAGCCGCATTACATCTGAGAGTCCTCCTGCCTCGTTCAGACACATCTATTATTTCAAAGGTAAAAAGGTAAATGATGTTTTATTAAAGATCCGTTCTTCCCACTGGAGAACCTGGAGTTTTAAGACTCTTTCGAATCAGCGTTACATCGGCCAGTGGAGAGTAGATATAGCCTCTGCTGAAGGCAAAGTATTAAAAAGTATTAATTTCGAAATAAGATAAAATAGATCAGGTAGTAACTCCTGAATCCAAACCCTGTTTTATATCCTACAATTTAACTACTACCAACGAAATTTGACACTATCCTTCACAGAGTAATACCTGAATCTTGCATGAAAATTAATGAGAAGTGGGGAAAATAATAAATGTCATAGGGTTGTAAAATATTGAGAAGTAAAGCAGCATACCCAATTAGTAAAAAGGATTATATTCGATTTTATCTCATTAATTTTCACCCTGAAAACAACGCGGCGAGCCGGAGGCTTTCATCAGCTGCGTTATTAAGGGCTCGGCATAGGCCACTATAGCCTCACCCTTAAATGCCTTGTTGAGCACAGCGAAATCCCGTCGTCGGGGCATATGAAAACCTCCGACTCGTGCAAAATCCAGGTAATATTTCCAGCTTGCCTTGAATAATATCGCCTCAGACAACATAAATCACAATATTGAAGGATTTCATTGCGAAACTAGTATTCAGGATTGTCGCAATGGGGCCGTATTGCGCTATTTTATTCCAACCAGGAATTAACGAAAATGTGATTTTTTGTGTGGGGTGTTAGTCAAAGATGTCCAGGGCAATAAACACACCATTCATAAATATCAATCAAGTGCTTGAAATTTAACCATATCTTGACTATTCAGCACATCCTTGAGTTTCAAGAAAACTGTGACAGCTTTTCTATGATTTATTTTTTTTCGCTTAAGCTTTATTCAGAAGGTCAAGCATATGAATTGATGCTAAGATCCTGTTTTCGACTTTGGAGGCGGGATTATTGTTTTGGGTTTCCAGACGGGAAAAACAATGCCATACGGTGTGTTCAAAATTTGAACATAATCGAAATATAGTGAGGTCTTGGCAATATTCATCGATCCAAATTTCTTGAATTTAATATACCTATAGAATATACTTGACAAATTGGTTAAGATACTTAACACTAAAAGTCATGAAAGAAAAAAGAAATATTTCGAATCAATTATTTCGCTTAATAAATAAAATTATCTTTTTGGAAAAAAAGAACATTTTTGAGTATGCCGGCGTTAAGCTGTTTCCGTCCGAAATTCATATTCTGATGCTGTTTTCCATTGACGACAAACAGTCTACCAGCGCAACTAACATTGCCAATAAACTTGGTATTTCAAAAAGCGCTGTATCGCAGACGATATCACGGCTCATAAAAAAGGGGGTGATAACAAAGGACAAAGATACATATAACAAGAACGAATTGATTATTTCTTTTACTTCCTTCGGTGAAAAAGCCTTCGGTCAGTATAAAAAAAAACAGGCTTCAAACCGGATGAATTTCGATTATTACCTAAATTCTATTTCTGAATATGACAGGGGCGTGATAAATGATTTTCTCAATGAATTGGAAGATATGCTGGGCCAACTGAAGTAGTTTTTTTTACCCACAGTGTTAAGTATCTTAATACTATTTAGTTAGAAAATGAGTTGGATTCAAAACTAATATTAATGAAGCATCGAAATTATATCCCGCTATGGGGCAAGGAGTATTAAATGAGTAACAAATTAATGCTCGGATTATGGCGCTATATTGTAGATGTGCCGCCGTTTATCTGGCAAAAACAGATTGAAAATGGGAAAAAAAGATTTGAAAAAGAATATGGAAAAATGCCGAAAGATTTTAGAAACGTACATCATTTCGTTGTAAAAGGGCTCCCCCAAATTATGAAGCCTCTATCAGAGGGTATTATCTCTGAAAACTTGGGACTTTCGATTAA
>CALANC010000280.1 GCA_937925895.1 uncultured Desulfobacterales bacterium | reverse complement strand
TTATGAATAGGAAACACTCCTTGTCCACTTTAAAGCTGTGGCTGGACACTAACTAACTGACTTCGGGGTTCGGAAGGCGCGAAACACAAATATGTCCAAAAAACTGATCTTAGAAAATTTGAGTAAACATTTCGGTTCGCTGATTGCGGTAAACAATGTCAATCTCGAGATTGAGCCGGGAGAATTTTTGTGCTTTTTAGGTCCCAGCGGATGCGGAAAGACAACCATTCTCAGAATGATTACCGGATTTGAACAGATAACTTCGGGAAACATCTTTTATAACGGGAAAATAATTAATGATATTATTCCGCAAAAAAGAGAGTTTGGCATTGTTTTTCAATCTTATGCGCTTTTCCCGAACATGACGGTCAGTCAAAATATCGCCTTTGGATTAAAAATGCGGAAAATGCCCCAAAAGCTTATTGATGAAAGGGTCGCTGAAATGCTGAAGCTTTTGGGTTTGACCGGCTGGGAGAAACATTATCCTTCGCAACTGAGTGGTGGGCAGCAACAAAGGGTTGCACTTGGAAGAGCGCTTGCCATCAAGCCGAGTGTTCTTCTTTTAGACGAACCGCTAAGTGCCCTCGACGCCAAAATACGTATTCGGCTCAGAACCGTCATCAAAAGATTACAGGAGGAGCTGGCCATCACCATGATCTATGTGACCCATGATCAGGAAGAAGCCCTCGCTCTTGCCGATCGGGTGGTTATCATGAGGGATGGCGAATTCAGACAAATCGGCACCCCCTTTGAAATATATAAGGAGCCGCGAACAAGTTTCATCGCTGAATTTGTGGGCATCTCTAATTTTCTAACCGGCACAAAAAAGAATGGAAAAGTACAGTTCGGAAATCTGGAATTTGTGGCAGCAAACATCGCCGATTTCGAGCATGAGACCGTTCATCTTGCCGTTCGACCTGAAAATATTGAGATCGTAGATATAACCGTTTCTTCTGAAAATTGTGTGCCTTCAAATGTCGTTGAGGTTGATGTAGAGGTAATTAATTTCCTTGGCGCCATCGTAAGAATTGCTTTTTTCCTCGAAGGAGAAGAGATGTTTGTTGATTTACCCGAGAAGGAATTTGAGAAAATTAGCCTCAAGAGAAAGGATAAAATAAAGCTCTATTTTCCACCTGACGCTTTCCATGTCTATACTGAACTGTTTAGGAAGTTGATTTAGGAGCTATGAATACCGGTCCAACAGAATATGCCGCGCCAGTGGAATACGATGTTCCATCAGTGCGAATGGAGATCGACAGATTCATTGTTCCGGCAGTGACCATTTTCATTGTGTTGCTGCTTTTCTTTTTTATGCTCTTTCCCCTCTGGTCGATCCTTAAGTTGAGTTTTTTCAAAGGCGGCCAGTTTGGTATCACAAATTTCACCCTGGCAAATTTTCACAAATATTTTACCACCTCATATACCGTAAATGCTCTCTGGCATAGTCTTTATGTGTCAATCGCCACCACCATCATCGTGACCGTCGTTGTTTTCTTTTTTGCTTATGGAATGACCAGGACAACGATTTCCGGGAAAACGATTTTTAGAAATATTATCATGATGCCGTTGGTGGCACCATCTATTATTCAAGCCCTGGCACTTATTTATCTCTTCGGTCGAAACGGATTGATTACCGCCCATTTGCTCAAAATCGACTGGAATATTTACGGTCCCACCGGCATTATTGTTTCGGAAGTACTTTATTGCCTGCCCCATGCATTTGTCATTTTATACACCACACTTTCAGCAGTTGACATCAGGCTGGATGAGGCGGCGGAGAGTCTGGGGGCGACGCCCTTTAAGGTGTTTACCAAGATAACTCTCCCTTCGGCGAAATACGGTATCTTCAGCGCTGCGGCGTTAACCTTTAATTTGACCATCACGGATTTTGGCAACCCTGTTGTGATCGGAGGAAACTATAATGTTCTGGCAACAGAGATTTATGCTCAGGTGACGAATCTGTACCGATTTGATCTGGGTGCCACCATCAGCGTCATTTTGCTTGTCCCCTCGCTAATGGCTTTTATTTTTAATTATTATATTTCCCGGAAAACATTTTCAATGATCAGCGGTGCTGCGAAACCCGTTATTCCCCCATCACGGCCGTTGAAAAAAATCTCCTTTATGAGTTATTGCTCTCTGGTGTCTTTTTCAATCATTGTCATATTTGCCACGGTGATTATCGGTTCGTTTGTTAAAATTTGGCCTTATGACTGGACCCTGACGCTGTCCCATTACAAATTTCCATCCATCGGCGGATATTCAGCCATTTGGACCAGCGTGTGGGTGTCCCTATTTGTCGGTTTAGGAGGATCGTTTCTCACTCTGGTTGCCGGATGGGTCATGGAAACCCGGCGGCCTTTCTTCAAACAGTTCATCTATCTGTTGTCTGTAATGCCGGCAGCGATTCCCGGTCTGGTGATGGGGCTTGGATATATCCTGGCTTTTAACAAACCATATTATTTTTTCTTTGGAACGCCATGGATCATTGTCATCAATATCATCATATGTAATTTTACCCTTGGTGTCTTAGCAAGTATTTCCAATTTGAGAAACATTGATCCATCAATAGAGGAAGCATCAATCAGCCTTGGCGGAGACACAATTAAAACCTTTTTTCAAATAATTTTTCCCCTTTCACGGGTCGCTTTTTTTCAAAACTTTGTTTATTTTTTCATGCGATCCATGACCACAATCAGTGCGGTAATATTTCTGGTATCCGCTACGGTTCATCTTGCGGCCATCGAAATAATTATGCTCGATAATGACGGCTGGACCGCAAGTGCCAATGCCATGTGTACCTCTATCATTGTGATTGTACTTATCATGCTGGGTATTTTACAAATCGTACAGAAAAAAACCGGTGGTGGCCGTCAAGAAGGATTGGTATCAGCGTTATAATAAGTGCCTCAAGTGATTTAAAATGCCTAAAGTTGAGGAAAGCGTTTTCAGGGCAATTATTTTTTATTTAAATTGGTAGTGCCGAAGGCACCTGCCTTAACTTTAGCTCACTTAAAACTTTTATTCACTTAAAACTTTTTCAGCTATTCTTGAGGCCGAGTCGGAGGACTCTGACCTGGCTCGAAAGACTAACTTTTTCAAGATATACAAAAGATGATAAGGAGGATAAGATGCGAGTGGGTATTCTTAAGGAGATAAAAACTAAAGAGAACCGGGTGTCCATGACACCCTCAGGTGTTGAACAATTGCGGGCACGCGGACACAAGGTTCTGGTTGAAACCGGGGCAGGTGACGGATCCGTTTTTTATGATGAAGATTATCTTAAAGTCGGCGCCACTATTTGTAATTCTCCGGAAGAGATTTACGAAACATGCGATATGGTAATGAAGGTAAAAGAACCGTTGCCTGTTGAATATCCACTCATACGAAAAGGGCAGATTCTATTTACCTACTTTCATTTTGCAGCATCTTTGGAACTTACCCGGGCCATTATTGATTCAGGATCGATTGCCGTGGCTTATGAAACCGTGGAACGGGAAAACGGCTCTCTGCCGCTATTGATGCCCATGAGTGAGGTAGCCGGAAAAATGGCTGTCTTGGAGGGGGCCAAATATCTGCAAAAAACTTATGGCGGCAACGGCATTCTTCTAAGCGGCGTACCCGGGGTAGACCCGGGTACGGTCTTGATTATCGGGGGCGGCGCCGCCGGGAGCAATGCCGCCAAAGTGGCATGCGGCCTCGGTGCAAAAGTGTACTTGTTAGACATCAATCTTGAGCGTCTTCGTTATCTAAACGATGTTATGCCTCCGAATTGCTTTACCCTCATGTCCCACCCGGCGACCATTCGCCGGCTTTTAAAAGAGGCCGATTTGGTTGTGGGCGCAGTTCTTATAACCGGCGCAGTGGCACCCAAATTGATTTCGCGAGACATGTTAAAATTAATGAAGAAAGGTGCCGTAATTGTAGATGTGTCCATTGATCAGGGCGGATGTGTGGAAACGGCAAAGCCCACGACTCACGACAATCCCATATATGAAGTTGACGGGATTGTTCATTACTGCGTGGCAAATATGCCCGGTGCCGTTTCATACACTTCGACAAAAGCATTAACCAATTCAACCTTGCCCTATGCGCTGGAAATTGCCGACAAAGGGTACAAAAAAGCGGCCAAGGAGAATCCGGAGATCGCTAAGGGTATCAATGTCTACCAGGGAAAAGTAACCCATAAAGGCGTAAGTGACGCCTTTGACCTGGAATATGAACCTCTGGAATCGTTACTGTAAAGGGGTTCAAGGTAATAACTCATTTTTTGCATCCCCATCCGCATCAATGAAAGTAAGCGTTCAGGAGGCATCCATATTCGGTTCACTCGGGTGTCTCCGTTGCTGGTCATTTCAATGGTTTAGCAGCGGGGGCATTCCTTCCCCCTCCGCATTCCACCCTTCGCTGCGCTCAGGATGGCTGCGGTCTCCCCCACAGCTAAACCACTGAAATGACAAAGCGACTCCGCCAATATCGTTCAACGAACATGGATGCCCCATGAACGCGCACAACACCGGGGTTTTTGGTGAGGCTGGATATTGTTTTTTTAAAGGCAAAATATTTCCTACTTCATTGAAAAAAAAGAAAATAGTTCACTTTATTTTGGCTAGGCGCAATGGAGGTGCCTATTGAAGGCCTAACATTCATTCATCATGATAAAACGGTTATTGAAATTCTGGCGCCGTGCCTAAAGCGAAAACGGTATTTAAGTTTTGCCTTTTTAAAAATATTATCCAGCCGATCCGGGCTTTGGACAGGGGTCAAAATTAGCGAAACTAGAGTAATAAGAATAGAGATCAACTGACATGAGTGGATTCCCTTCGGAAGCCTTGGCGAATAATACAGAAACAAAAGTCTTCGACATAGCCGTTATCGGTGGTGGCGTCGTCGGATGTGCCGTCCTACGCGCCTTCACGCTTGCCGGAGCGTCTTCGGTACTCCTTGAGCGGGGAGCCGACATTTTGAGCGGCGCCAGCAAGGGGAATTCAGCCATCCTCCACACAGGATTCGACGCACCGACGGGTAGTCTGGAGCACCGATGCATCAGAGAAGGTTATCAAGAATATCTGCAAATTCACGAAAAACTGAATCTTCCCCTCGTCAAAAGTTCCGCCTTAATGATCGCCTGGACCGATGAACAAGCCCGGGCATTACCGAGTATTGTCGACAAGGCCCATGCAAACGGCGTTGCCGACGTCACCCGGATATCCTTAGATGAACTGCGTCGACGAGAGCCTAACCTGTCCCCGGCAGCCAAAGGAGCGCTGCATATCCCCGGTGAAAGTTTCATTGATCCCTGGTCCACACCTCTGGCTTATGTCCATCAGGCCCTGGCCAACGGTGCCAGAGTCTATGGCCTTTGCGAGGTTCGAAGCGGTAAGTTCAACAATGACTTCTGGCGGCTG
>CALANC010000279.1 GCA_937925895.1 uncultured Desulfobacterales bacterium | reverse complement strand
TATCAAGACATAAATCAGGATCAATACCGGGATTACAAAGTGAAGGCCCTCTTTCATTACGGTCATAATCCGGGGCAGGCTCTCTTTGGGTTGGCCTTTCAGACCAAACTTCTGGGCTTCATAGTGTACGAAAATCAGCACGGTGAGGTAATACATTATAGCCGGCACCAGGGCCACTTTTATGATTGTTAGGTAGCTGGTATTGGTAAATTCGGCCATTAAAAATGCGCCCGCTCCCATGATGGGAGGCATCAGTTGACCGCCGGTTGATGCTGCTGCCTCTATAGCTCCTGCCACATGGGGTCTGTACCCGACCTTTTTCATCATGGGAATGGTAAAGGAACCGGTGGCCACGACATTACCCACTGCCGAGCCTGAAACTGAACCCATAAACCCGGAAGCGACTACCGAAGTTTTGGCAGGACCACCCGAAAAGCGACCGGTAAGTGCATAGGCCAGATCAATAAAAAAGGCTCCGGCGCCGGTGGTCTCCAGAATCGCACCAAAGAGGACAAAAACAAAAACAAAGGTGGCGGCTACGCCAATGGGCAGACCGAAAATTCCTTCTGTGGTAAGCCATAAAGTGGTAGCGATGCGCTCTATACTATAGCCTTTGTGAATTATCAGTTCCGGCATGTAAGGACCGTACATGGCATACAGGATGCCGACTACACATATGCCGGTCATGATAAAGCCGATCACCCGGCGACAGGCCTCCAGTACCAAGATGGTGCCGATAATGCTAACCACTAAATCACTTGTCAGCCAGTCTCCCTGACGCTCAAAAATCGCAGTGAGATTATAGCAAATGTAAAATGTGCAATAAGCTGAGGCAAGAATCATCGCCCCGTCGAGAAAAAACCAAAAAGTAAACTTGTCTTTGCGAGCATTTTTAAAAGCCGGCTTTAGTAAAAAAGTCAGGCACAAGATGGCACCCAAGTGTATAGCGCGCTGTACGAGCGCAGTGAGTGCGGCGATGCCTGCAGTATACAATTGGTATAGGCTTAAGCTGACGGCTATTACCATCACGACCCGAGCCGTTATATCAACAAGAGCCTGGTTGTGATCCGCCGGTATGATGTTGTTGGTGGAAGTTGATTTGGCTTTACCGGATTGGTTGCCAGACATTATTTTTGCTGAATTATTGACCATTGAAAAACCTTTAACCTGATTTGCCATTAAAGGGCCCAAAAAATTTATGGTTCTATTGTGGTGTGGACGGGTCGGGTATGATAGAGCGCCACATCCTATGAAAAAGACTAACAGGCTTGGCAGAAAACTGCACCGCTTTATGAGGTACCACTTCAGAGAGATTTTTTCTTATGCCTCGCCATATAATTGTATGATCAACACCAGGGCTACCTACTCTTAGGATGAAATTTCCGGTCGGCATATGCATATTTTCGACCACCTCATAGGGGCCCCGTCGTACCATCTGTCCCACTCCAGGCATACGCCCCATGCCGGCCCCAAATTTTAAATACCGTTCCTCCTCAATATAGATATTCCCCTCTTCATCCAAACTGTGGACTTCCCATATGGGCGCGTTTTCAACTGAATGGTAGTAGTGAATGGAAAAGCGCTCACCCGGCTTAATCGGCAACACCAAAAGCGTTTTACCGCTCTCTACAAGTGTTAGTCGCAATTCCAAATCCCCCGGTAAAAAACAGAAAACCAGAAACAATAAAAAAACCAGACCAGTGATAAAAAACACTAAACATCCACGTGGCCTGGTCAATATTTCACCTTTAGGGGAGCAGTTTTTCGGGGATTGCAATTCCCTTTTCCTGCAGATATTTAATCGTACCAGGATGCAAAGGAATCGGTGAGTACTTCACCGCATTTTCAATCGTAGTGTAGGCCGCTGAAGGATGAATCTTGAGCAGGTAGTCGTTATGCTCATATAATGCCTTGACAAGTTTATAAACCAGATCCGTATCCAGCGATTTCTGACATATCATTACATTCCACACACCGATTGTGGGTACGGGTTTGTCAATACCCCGGTAAACACCGCCTGCCAAATCTACCGACGAGTAGGTCTTGTTTGCCTCCAGAATTTTTTGGGTTTGCTCCGGGGTGAATGATATTATGTTGATGTCATGTGTAGTGGACAGATCCAGAATGGAGCTGGTGCCGGGTCCAACCGACCAGGTGCCGACTTCTATGGTGCCGTCTTTCAAAGCGTTTGCACTTTCTGTAAAGGAAAGCCGGCTGTCCTTAAAAGAATCAAGGGGGATACCAAGGGCCTTTAACACGACTTCAGCCATGAAGTTTGTACCACTGCCGGGACTGCCTGTGCTGATGTTTTTGCCTTTTACTTGGTCGATGTTAGTTATACCGCTCTTTTTCAGTGCCACAACCTGGAGTAGGTTTGGATACATAATGGCCATTGAAAGGATATCGTGTTTTTTACCCTTGAACTTGGATAGTCCGTTATAACCAGCTACAGCCACATCTCCCATGACCTCACCGATTACGGTTTCTCCCTTATGGGCCAGCTTGACATTTTCCACACTTGCACCGGTTACTTCTGCAACCGCCCTTACGCCTTTTACATACTTGGACCAGATCTCAGCAACACCACCGCCGTAGGGGTAGTATATGCCGCCAGTCCCGCCGGTACCGACACTGACAAAAGTTGTTTTGGCAGCCACAGGTCCCGCCAGGATCAGGACTAGACAAAGAGACAGAATAACAATTACTCGTTTCATAATTAATAACCTCCTTATTGGCTTGACAAATTCTACTTTCCCATTGTTTTTATGATCAGCGTTATTTTTTTGGCTTTTTTATCCATGCCTTTTACAGGGTAGGTAAATTTGGCGATTTGGCCGGGTTTTACCAGACCTTTGTTGGTCTTTCTGGGAATAAGCCCGCCTACGGCTTTGTCGTTATCTAAAAAAATGTTTACCTTGTAACGCTGATCGGTTTGGCTCACGTTTTTGATCGCCACATTAAAATGCAAGGTCTCGCTTCCTTTCCATTTTTTAAAGACGCAGGAAAAGTCTTCCAACACAACTTCAGACAAAATAGTCTTGTCGAGCTTGCTGCCGGCTACACAGGAGAAGATCTCGCCAGGTTTGGGCTTTGGACCGGCGCAACCTGCAACGACCAAGCTTGTTGCCGCCAAAATTACCAGCAACCGGATCGATGTCCCTAAAATTCGATGCATACATTCCTCCTTTGACGTTAGTCGGTTTAAAGTTAGTGGGCTTGAATTTTTGGCTTGGTGATCTTTTTTACGAAATATCAATCGATTTTGTATAGCAGATTATGTTGCTGAATCAAGATTTTTCTTTCCGGAGAATGATGAACTGGGTGAAGAAATGGCGTTAAAAAAACTTTGAAAAAAAGCAATGAATGTGTCAAAAACCAAAAGCGCCAGGTTCAGACTTCGAAATATTATCTAATAGAGACCACTTTAAAATGTTCAATTTTGTTCAAGGTCAAGGAAGGCGAAAATTTTAACCACAGGCATACATTGAGTATTCCGCGGATTGAAATTTGAGCCTGACACATAGATTGGGCAAAAGAGGGCGTTTTAAAGTGGTCTCTAATAAAGGAGATACATATGCAATCAAATCCCAAACCGCTTAGTGATATAACGGTGCTTGATCTATCACGGGTTTTGGCAGGACCTTATTGTACGATGATGCTGGGAGATCTTGGTGCGGAAGTCATCAAAGTTGAACGCCCAGGGAGCGGAGATGAGACCCGGCAATGGGGTCCACCGGATGCGGGCGGTGAATCGGCCTACTATCTTTGTGTGAACCGTAACAAACGGAGTTTAACGGTAAATCTAAAGGCTCCAGAAGGCCAAAAAATGATCCGGCGACTTGCTGACCAATGTGATGTGCTTATTGAAAATTACAAGGTGGGGACCATACAGAAGATGGGACTTGGCTATGAGGATCTTAAGAAAAAAAATCCTGGTCTAATATATTGTGCCATCACCGGATTTGGACAAAACGGACCTTACAAAGACAAACCCGGATATGACTTTATGATTCAAGGGATGGGCGGTGTCATGAGTTTCACCGGTGAACCTGACGGCCCGCCGATGAAAGTAGGCGTGGCTATTGTGGATATTACGGCGGGACTCTTTGCCTGCAGTTCCATTTTGGCTGCTCTAAGACATCGAGAAAAAACAGGAAAAGGGCAATATATTGACATATCACTTCTGGATTCTATGGTGGCGTGGCTGGCAAATGTCGGTAGTAATTACCTTATATCAAACGAAAGACCTATTCGGTATGGCAACGGCCACCCAAATATCGTACCTTATGAGCCTTTCAATACCAAGGATGGAAACTATATCGCACTAGCGGTGGGGAACGATAAACAATGGCAAAAATTCTGCGCGCTGACCGGTATAGACCATCTGGCCTCCGATCCCCGTTTCGCCACAAACCCCCAACGGGTTCGCAATCGAAAAGCATTAATTCCCATTATAGCTGCAAAAATGCTGAATCGGCCTGGTGAAGAATGGATCAGGGAATTGGATAACCTACAAATACCATGTGGCCCAATTAATACCTTGGATAAGGTCTTTTCAGATGCCCAGGTTTTGGAACGGAAAATGGTGGCGGAAGTGCCCCATCCCACGGCAAAGACCGTAAAAATGGTCGCTAGTCCGATG
>CALANC010000278.1 GCA_937925895.1 uncultured Desulfobacterales bacterium | reverse complement strand
ACTCTTATTTCATGAATCTTGCATAAAAATTAATGAGAATCTTCCCGTTAGTTAATTAAAACGGGTTTATACGAAATCATATAATGAAACATTTTACCTAAATGTTATATTCGGATAATGATCTTTTTTCTCATCAATTTTTACCCATAGGGCGAGCCGGAGGTTCCCATATGCTGCGTTATTAAGGGTTCGCAGTAGCACACTACGACTTCACCCTTAAATGCCTGGCATATGAAAACCTCTGACTCGTGCAAAATTCAGGTAATAAAAAAGTTGAAAAATGCAACGTGATAAAATAATGTCAAATAAAAATGTAAAAAGGAGATTAATATATAATGAAAACTACGACTCCTCTTTATAAATTATTCCGAAAATCTCCATTCAAAGCGGTTCAGGAACATATGCGGGTTGTCGCTAAATGTATGGACGAATTCAAGCCCTTGTTTGATGCGCTGTTCGAGAAGGATCAAAATCGAGTTAATAAAATTGCTGAAAAAATCGATAAGATCGAAAGCGAGGCCGATGAGATCAAAAACGGCCTTCGACTTACACTGCCAAAAAGCATTTTTTTGCCGGTCGCCCGTCGGGATCTGTTGGTCCTTATATCAGAGCAGGATTCAATCGCAGATTCTGTCGAAAACATAGCAGGTATTCTGATTGCTCGCGAAATGGAGGTGCCGGAAGCAATCCTCGATCTTCTAAAGGAACTTATCCAAGGGACAATTGACACCTACAATAAAGCCTTAAAGGTAATCGAAGAACTGGATGCATTGCTGGAAGTTGGTTTTGGGGGTAAATATTCGTCTATGGTTACTGATATGGTTGTAGATTTAAAACAAACCGAAGAGATTACTGATGATGTGGCAAAGGAACTTAACCGGATTTTATTCTCCATTGAAGACCAATTGAAACCGGTCGCAGTGATTTTTTGGTATAAATTAATTAAAGAGATCGGCCAAGTTGCTAATCATTCGGAAAATGTTGGTGATCGCATCTTGCTGTTTCTGGCTGAGTGAGGGAAAGGAGAACATAGTGGAAATAATTGCAGCATACGGATTTATCTTCCTTATAATTGCAGTTGTTTTCGGACTTTATATGACGTGGGGAGTCGGCGCAAACGATTTGGCAAACGCAATGGGGACCTCAGTAGGAGCAGGCGCGGTGACTGTTAAGCAAGCTATTTGTATCGCCATTGTCTTTGAATTTTTAGGCGCAGTGTTAGCCGGGGGGCACGTGACCACAACTATCCGCAAGGGTATTGTTGACCCTTCTGCAATTATTAACGACCCCCAAATTCTTGTGTATGGCATGCTTGCTTCTTTGTTGTCGGCAGCCGTCTGGTTGACGGTTGCTTCAGCAAAAGGCTGGCCGGTGTCCACAACGCATTCGATTGTCGGCGCGATTGTGGGCTTTGCAATTGTCGGCATTGGTATTGATGCGGTAAGCTGGGATAAAATTATCAAAGTCATCGCCAGCTGGATAGTTTCACCGCTCGTAGGCGGAACAATTAGTTTTCTTTTGGTCATGAGTATTCGCAAATTAATTTCAAATACGGATACCCCGCTTGCCAACGCCAAAAAATATGCACCTGTCTATGTCTTTCTGGTCGGCTTTGTCATATCGTTAGTAACTTTATTCAAAGGTCTGAAACATTTGAAAATCGACCTGTCTATTGGGGCAAGCTTGCTTGTTGCTGTCTGCATCGGAGGCATTGTTGCTTTTGTGGGTTGGTTATTAATAAAAAGAATTAAATTTGATGAAAATGCTGATAGAAAATATCACTTTGCCGGCGTTGAAAAAGTATTTACTCCGCTGATGTTATTTACTGCTTGTTCAATGGCTTTTGCCCATGGTTCAAATGATGTGGCAAACGGCATCGGCCCCTTGGCCGCGGTTTTTAGTATTGTTGATTCAGGAGGCGAGGTGATGCAAAAATCGCCCTTACCCCTTTGGATTCTATTAATAGGCGGTGGCGGCATTGTATTGGGTTTAGTTACTTTAGGTTACAGAGTAATGCTGACTGTTGGCAAAAAAATTACGGAGCTAACACCATCCAGTGGTTTCTGTGCAGAGCTAGCGGCTGCTACAACCGTTGTGCTCGCCTCCCGCACCGGCATTCCTGTTTCGACCACACACATATTGGTCGGATCGGTTTTTGGAGTCGGTTTGGCTCGTGGAGTGGGGGCTTTAGACTTAAAAGTGGTACTAAACATCATTATCTCCTGGTTAGTCACATTGCCCGCAGGTGGTTTCATGGCCGCTTTTTTCTTCTTTACTTTGAAAGGCATATTTGGCTAGGGCCGAATTAGTTTTGCAAACAAACTGCCAAATTATAGAAGGCTTATAGATTTTTGCTTTAATGCATACACAACTCACTCAGAAAGTTACAAATATCTCTTCATGAAAAACCTCGAAACCGTATAATTGTTTACTTTCAATCTAAAGTGTTTCCAGGTATAAATTTGCAGCCCATAGAGGTAAGAAAGCGAATGTTCGGCTTCTTTCTTGTGAAAAGGAAACTGGCCAAAGCGATGTTACTCACAATCCAGGAATTTTGTCAAAAGGTGCGGCATCATTCACCGTAACCAGGTTATAATCGTTCAGATTAATTTAGTTTCTTTCCCAGGCGATACATTTTTGCATAAATCTCCGGCAAACGGTTTTTTTTCAGCCCCTTGATCACCTCTTCGACCGGATAGGAGATGCGGAAATGTTCTACGGCTATTTCCCCTGAAGAAAGCTTAAGAATTGCGAAAGCCGCTCGTGGGTCTCCGTCAAACATTCGTCCTACACTGCCCGGATTGACAAAATGAACCCCATCAATAATTTTATAATAGGGTGTATGAGAATGGCCCATGATATGAACCTGAAAAGTTGAGCCCTTTGCCAGTTCTCGAAAACGGCTTTCGGGGGAACTTGCAAACAGAGTTTCATCCTCATTATCGAAAGTCCCATGGAATAAGCCGATACGGACGTTATCAATGGTAAAATCGGTTTGTCTGGGTAAAGATTGTAAATACTTAACATTATCCGGACGCAGGTTTTCCGATGTCCAATAATACATGACCCGTTTTTCTTCTTTCTTGGGTCGTTTCAATTTTTTACCTTTTAAGATTTTTAATACCCGTCTGTCCGTACCCCCCAATATGGAGACGGATTTTTTTCTTTTGCGGAACCATTGGATCGTTTCATTGGGGAAAGTACCGTAGACGGTGAAATCACCCGTGTTAATGATCCGATCGAACCGGTATTCCCGGACATAGTTCTGTATTGCTTGCAACGCCGGATAATTTGCGTGAATATCACCCAGTACGAGTATTTTTTTCATGAATCGGAAAAGTCGTAACTAGCAGCTGCGCAATCGGGATGTATTATTTATAAATTGCTGAAAGTGGCTGTAATCAATTTTCAGGAAATAATATCCCGCAGCAATCTGGAAAATGATTGGATTTCCTGAGTCGTTTGTTGGTATTTTTTCTTTTTCGGTTTTTTCCCGACTTTTTTCAAATTTGAATTAAGGGCACCGGCGTTTTTGATGATTTTTTTCTTGTCCTCTCTGGAAAGGTCTTCTTTGATCTGACCGAGCACGCTGAGACGGGCTTTAAGCTTCTTGAATCTTTTCTTAAAATCAACATACAATTTCACATATTTTTTTTCCCACAAGGGCTTGAAATTTTCGTTCACGCGGTTTAAGTTCTTGTGAAGCCTGCCAATTTTTTTTTGTAAATCCCGATTGATGTTCTCGGTTTTTCTTTCTTTGGCAGCTCCCGGTTCCCCGAGTGATTTTTTGGATTTTTCCCTGTAATGTGCGTTCACAGATTTTTTAATCAGTTTGCCATAATGTTTGCCGATCGATTTGATTTCTGCCAATTTTTCCAGTGGCATTTCATGAAGCTGCTCCATGGTCGTGATCCCGGAATCGTTGAGCAATTTCATACGAGCCACACCAACATGTTTTAACTGGGTAAGATCATCCTTTTTCATAATTATCTCCTTTCTGCCGTTCTCTCTTTAGCCCGAATATTTCAAACCGGATTAAGTATCAATATAATGGGCAGCCCTCATCTATTTCAAGTTAAAATAAAATACAGTTTTGATTGAGAAAAGTATGTTGCCAGTATACAAATCCTTTCCCTCCCAGTGCTTCAGGTCACCACCTATTGTAAGGATAGTGAATCAGGTTCGCGTTGAAATATTTGGGGTCGCCGGTGACTTCCTCACCGATCCATTCAGGTTTCACAAATTCCTGGTCTTCACTTTCAAGTTCTACCTCGGCCACGATCAAACCCGAATTTTCACCCAAAAACTCGTCCACCTCCCAGACGAGCCCTTTGTGCTCGATTTTGCACCTTATCTTTTCAATGAGAGGCTTTTCGCACAGGTCATCCAGCATCGCTTCAGCTTCGACTTTAGGGATTTCATATTCGTATTCCATCCGGACGGCACCACGGGGAACACCCTTAACGGTTAAATATCCTTTGTCATCCATAGTGCGTACACGCACAGTTCTTTCTTCGTCGGTGTTTAAATACCCCTGCCGATATTTCGTTCCTTGTTCATTACGCCAGGCACCGTCCTTTACCAGGAATTTTCTTTCGATTTCTAATGCCATCAATCCCTCACAACATTTATGGTTTCCCAGCTATTCTCCCAGACTCCAGCCACTTTCGCTTATCATGAGAAAGCATGGTTTCTTGAATTTTTCCCCACAGGTCTTGATATGATTTTGAAGCCACTGATTCTGGTGAAAAGGCGGCGACCGGTTCTCTCTCAATTCCCATTCTTTCGATCTGAGATAAATAAGGAATCGGACTTGGTAAAACACCGGTAAATTTTTTTGATACCATAGCCATAAGTTCATGGTGCATCTTTTTTCGCCTGTCGACCATCGAAAAAAAGGTGTAAATCTTATGCACGTCATACCTATTCTTTTTGCAGAAAGAGAGCAATTGTCTGTAAGTTCTCACAGAGAGTGTCGTTGGGATGAGTGGAACAAGTGTGTAATCAACAGCATTGAAAATATTTTCGGCCAATATACTTATGGTGACCGGGCAGTCAAGAATGATTAAATCATATTTATCCTTAAAAGGATCTATAATTTTGCTCAACCGTTGTTTTGAACGTTTCAATTTATCAAAAGTGACGTCTAAATTTCGAAGACTAAAATCTGCCGGCAGTAGATCAAGGTTTTCATAATCAGTGCCTTTAATACTTATATTAACCTTATTACCTCCTTTAATGAATCCCTTTGCGCCGGTCTTAAGCTTGGGTTTTACGCGAAAATAATAGGTTGCAGAGCTTTGGGGATCAAGATCACAGATGAGGGTTTTGGCGCCTTGTCGCGCTGCCAAATAGGATAAGTTTACTGCGGCCGCAGTCTTGCCAACCCCACCTTTATTACTATAAATTGCCAGCGCTGTCATGAAATAACCCCTCTCTATTTTGAAGCGAAAAGTTCTTGGAATAACCCCTTATTTTTTTTCGAGGCATATTCTGTGAAGGTTTTGGCAAATGCGTCTTTAACCATCTTTTTTTCTCTATCCAGCGTTCCAACCAGGTTACCAATTGCCACAAGCACCTTTTTAGATTTTTTATTAGCTGTAGGCCATTCTTCGGCAATATTTAATAGGTATTCTTCCTGAACACAAAAATCATTAAAGTCACCCAAATTGTCCTGCAGTCTCTTCAATTGAGCAATCAGGATTTTAATGTTTTTGGGGGGAAACAAACTTGAAAAAAACTCCATCAAGTACCTCAGTTTTTTGCATTCAATTCTCAGGGCATGAAGCATCTCGTCTTGGGTGTTCTCAAGGATCTGGTTGCCATTTTTTACAATTTCCAGGTATATTTTATAGATTCTTTTCCGGGCGATATCAATTATGGGAAGATCTGCTTTAGGTGCTGATGGGGATTCCAGTGATGTATTCGCTAAAAACACCTCCCAATCCTGAAAAATTTTCATATATTTTTTAGACCTCAAACCACGAATCACTTCCTTCAGTACCTGTGATCGTTTTTGTCGCAAATAATCAAACAAAGGATCAATATCATCACGCAAAACAGCGGGAAGCATTCTTTTGTAGGTATCCTCTTTTAGGAGATATACATCTAAATCCCTCAGCTGGTTGGAGAGTTTACCCACAAAAGAAAAATCTTTCTTAAATCGTTTGGTCGTCTCTGGCGGAAGCACCAATTTTATCTGCCCCAAAGCCGATCGAGTACGGCGGATAGCGACCCTGAAATCATGTAAAAATTCCGTATCCAGGTCTTTTTTAAGATGGGACTCATTAATCTTCATTACCTGCAACAACGCCTGTAAAATTATTTTAGTTGCCTCATCAGAGCGCATACCAGGTTCGAGATGTATTTTTAATTTTGAGGAATAACTTCCTGGTATTTTATTTGCCGCCTCAAGTGCTTTGAGATAAATATCTTCTTTTTTTGCCATTAAAAACCCAGATTCCTGGCATTGTTCGGTCAGGCGTTGAGAATGTTTCGGGTATCCCTTAACTGGTTTCAGCCATAAATAAGTAGCCAATATCAACGTATCATTGGTATTGAACGGTCGAATTTCTTCATATACCAATCGTACCACTGTTTTTTCATCCAGGTTCAAAATGCGACAAGGTACTGAGCGGGATTGTACGACAACTAGCTTTAAAAGTGCCCGCATCTTTATTATCGGTGCCAGCTGTTCTTT
>CALANC010000277.1 GCA_937925895.1 uncultured Desulfobacterales bacterium | reverse complement strand
CTTTGCGCAAAAGAATGTCCCTGCCACTATATTCAAATGACACTTGAAAAGTGATGAGAGAAAATCTCTGTCCGAAAAGCCCTTCCAAAAAGAAGGGCTTTTTTATATTGGTTTGCTGAACACCAAATAGACGTGTAAAAAGATATGATTCTTTTCCAATTTAGTTGGGAAATAGGGTCCATGGAATCAAGGGTTCAAGGGGTCGAGGGTTTTTAGGGCACAGCAAAAAAAGAGCGGGTCCTTTATACCAAAGGTGTTCCATTAGTGATGTAATTCATTCACTCGTCGCAGACTGTTATCCTTTTCCTGGATTCATTAGCGCTTCTCACTTTTTTATTTTGAAATCGGTTTATAAATTTTTTTATCATCAAACACATATCATGAAACTTATATCAAACTTTTAGCTTATTGGGATTATTAAGTATTTCACTGAATCCTTGAATCCTTGGCCCCTTGGATCCTTTTTGGATCACTCCATCTCTTTGGAGATGATCCAAAGCGATTTTCATATCGCCTTAAAGAAAATGGCATGACCTGGTATTAATTCTTTCAAAGGTCTCTGATTGTCTGTGAGGAGGTTTATAAATGGTGGAATTTGTATATCAGGAGATGTTTTCCCTTGGCGAGGATACCACTGACTATCGGAAATTGACAGATAATTATATCTCAGTAGGATCGTTTGAAGGTGCTGAAATTTTACAGGTCGAGCCTGAAGGGCTCGTCCTCCTGGCTGAAGAGGCTTTCAGGGATGTGTCGCACCTGCTGAGACCCTCACACCTTGAGTCGTTGGCGAAAATTCTAAAGGATACCGAGACAACCGACAACGATCGATATGTTGCCCTTGAGATGCTTAAAAATGCGGTTATCTCTGCAGACGGTGTTTTTCCCATGTGTCAGGATACCGGTACTGCCATTGTAATCGGTAAAAAGGGCCAGCAAGTTTGGACAAACTGTTGTGATGAAAAGGCACTTTCACAAGGAATTTTCAACGCCTATACCAAAAATAATTTACGTTATTCTCAAAATTCCCCCTTAACCATGTTTGATGAAAAAAACACGAGGTGCAACCTTCCGGCTCAGATCGATCTGTATGCAGTCGAAGGTGAGGTGTATCATTTCCTTTTTGTGGCAAAGGGCGGTGGGTCGGCAAACAAGACCTTTCTCTATCAGGAGACGAAGGCGACCTTGGCACCGGGAAAACTCATATCTTTCATGCAAAACAAAATGAAGTCCCTTGGTACGGCCGCCTGCCCGCCATATCATCTGGCGTTTGTTGTCGGCGGGACCTCTGCGGAAGCCAACTTGAAGACAGTTAAACTGGCTACCTCAGGATACCTCGACAGTCTTCCCACATCCGGTAGCAAACTCGGCCACGCATTCAGAGATATAAAAATGGAAGACGAATTGCTCGAGATATCACGCATGCTAGGTATCGGTGCTCAATTTGGCGGAAAATATTTTTGCCATGACATACGCGTTATCCGATTGCCAAGACACGGTGCTTCTTGTCCCATAGGACTCGGTGTAAGCTGTAGTGCAGATCGGAACGTCAAAGGGAAAATAACTCGAGAAGGGATTTTCTTAGAACGTCTTGAAAAGGATCCTGGAAAATATTTGCCTGAACCCGATGCTCAGGATGCGGAGGCGTTACGTATCGATCTGAACCAGTCAATGGACGACATTCGGGCAAAATTAAGCAAATATCCGGTGGCCACCCGCATTCTGTTGACCGGCAAAATGGTGGTGGCAAGAGATATCGCTCATGCGAAAATAAAAGAGCGCCTAGATAACGGTGATGGCCTGCCGGACTATTTTAAAGACCATATTATATATTATGCAGGCCCCGCCAAAACCCCTGAAGGACATCCATCCGGATCGTTCGGTCCTACAACCGCCGGTCGTATGGATCCGTATGTGCCTATTTTCCAGGCACAGGGAGCCTCTATGGTTATGCTGGCAAAAGGGAACCGCTCAAAGGAGGTCACCCTGTCGTGCAAAAAGTTCGGTGGATTCTATTTAGGATCTATCGGAGGTCCCGCCGCCCGGCTTGGCAAGGATTGCATCACTCACGTTGAGACGATAGAATATCCCGAACTCGGAATGGAAGCCGTGTTTTTGATTACAGTGGAGGATTTTCCTGCATTTATTGTTGTTGATGATAAGGGGAATGATTTTTTTGCGGACCTTCTTGATTAAGAAAGCGTGTTCAAATGACCTTGACAGACACTAAATCTACCGGTGCAATCACTAAATGCATTCGTTGCGGTACCTGCTGTAGAAAGGGAGGCCCGTCTTTTCACCACCAAGATAGGGTGCTGATTGAAAAAGGCATCATTTTATCGAAGTATCTTTACACCATCAGAGAAGGTGAAATGTCCTATGATAACGTTCAAGGCAGCCTTGAACCCGCGACTTCAGATATTATAAAGATAAAGGGCCATAATGATTCCTGGACATGTCTCTTTTTAGACGAAAAACAAAATGAGTGCACCATTTACGAAAACAGACCCGTCGAATGCAGAGTGCTCAAATGCTGGGACACCCGGGAAATCGAAAAAATGTATTCTAAATACCGCCTGACCCGAAAGGACTTGCTGTCCAAGGTGGAAGGTCTGTGGGATCTGATCGAAGATCACCAGAAAAAGTGTTCATATGGCGATCTCAAACGTTTCCTGGATGCATTAGACAGTGAAGACAAAGATATCGTATTAGAAAAAACCCTTGCGATAATCGAGTATGACAGACGTGTTCGAGAACTGGTCGTTCAAGAAGCGGGTCTTGACCCGGATATGGTCGAGTTTATCTTTGGTCGACCGATTACAGAAACCATCAACATGTACGGTTTTAAGGTAACAAAAGAAGGCGACAAATATCTTTTGATACCGAAAACAATCCAGCCTAAGACCCCGAACCAAAACCCTTGAATAACTCTTTAACCTTTTTTTCTACTGGTTTTGATTCGCCTTTTCCCGTGCCCCCCTCCAAAAGTTTTTTCTTCAAATCCGGAAGGGCTTGTTCGATTTTCTGTTTGAACATTCCCTCAAGGTCCGGACGAAATTTCGGTGAAGAGAAAGTACCGGTTACCAGCACCGGAACCGTCAAGCCTGAGCGATCTTTGCTATCTCCTTGGCCTTTGATAGTGGCGACAAATTTTGGTTCCACCCTGAAATCGAGGTTTTCACCTACCAGATCCGCTTTTCCCGCAGTTGTCACTCGTATCAAAGGTGACGTTAGAGAAGTGTTGGTTGTATTTACTATTCCGCCAGATATGGTGAAGGGCACGTTGAGTTCGGCAAAGTCGGTTCTCGGCTTTTTTTCGCCTGCCTCTGCCAGGCCAAAAGTAGCTTTAACGTTTCGAACCATTCCCGCCAGATCGATACCCTTGATGGCACCGTCATTGAAAAGAAAATCACCATCGCCGTTTAAGCTCTTTTTGATTTTTCCGGCATCATCTCCAGTCATGTTGAGGTTGAGGTTGGCTTTTAATCCCCCTTCGATAATATCCTTGTTTAGGACATCGATGAGTAGAGGGCCAGACTGAATACCCTTTGCCGTCAATCGAAAATTGCTTACAGGGGTATCTTTTTGTACGTTTAAAGACGCTTTAGCGCTTACGTCTCCCTGGTAAAGCGCCATGGCGAGAGGATCGATATTAAAAACACCCTTTTTGCCGACGATCTTTACGCGGGTGTTTTCTATTCTGGCATTCTTTATCTTGAGTTTGCCGATTTGCAGCGCACCATTCAAAACCAGTCGTCGTAGAGGCGCATAGTCTATCTTTTTCTGGCTGGGTTTTGACTCCGAAATTTTCTCGTCTTTTTTAGCGGGCGTTTCCTCGCTGGGTGGCGGCATGTATTTATCCAAGTCGATGTGGTTTAGGTTAAAATCAAACGTGATGTCCGGCTTTGAAAAATCCCCGGCTTTGGCGGTAAAATTCAACTGTGATTCATCCAGATCCAAAACGCCGTTTGATACAGATACCGCTTGTGTATCCCCTTTAACGGTGGCCTTGAGTGCGATCTGATTTAAGGCCTTGGGATCGGCGGTTGAGATCGGAAACGCCATTCCCAACCCGGCAACCAATTTTCGGGGCGAAAATGGGGACACCTGGACGTCAAGATCAAATCGAGGTTGCATTGCCGGGTCCGTGACGTAACCTTTTAGGCTGACATCCAGTTGATCCAAAGCTTTAACCAACAGGTCCAAAGGAATGGTTCCCTTGCCGAATTCCTTGCCCAAGGGTCCAACGCTGCCTGCCAAAGAAAAGAACCGGTTATCCAGACGGGCTGAGAATTTAAGCTGTACCGGTCGATCCAGGGAAATATCTTGAAGAACAAGGGAGACGTCGGAAATCTCTTTTCGTTCTTTTTTGGTCTGATCGAGCCAGACAACTGCGCCATCTGTTATTGAGAACTCACCGACAGCAAGGGCTTTAAGAGAAAGACCTTCTGAAGGTTTGGCATGGACCTTCTTTTTTGTTTTGCTCGCAGAAACATCATCCATTGATTTTTTCCCAAATTCCCAACTGATCTTGCCGTCCTTGGTGGTTTCCAGGACAATTCGGGTTCCTTTCAAGATGAAACGCTTGACTTGTATGTCTTTGAATAGAAGCGGTAAAAGCTTCACCCTGACATCGAAGGATTCGATTGATACAAAGTCCTTTTCCTCAAATCCGGGAGGATTTCCCAAATGAAGGTCCGAAAAAGACAGGCTGGCCCACGGAAAAAGAGATAGGTTAAAGTCCCCGCCGAGCCTAAAGGTCCGCCCGGTGGCCTCGGCAACTTCTGTTTCAATACGAGGTTTATATTTTTGTAAATCCACGAACATGGGAATGAGGACGAGGGCTGCAATGACGAGTACAACCAGACTCACGCCGATGATGGATATCCATTTGATTGCTTTTTTCATATTTCACCTCCATTAAAAGGGACCGTTCTCATCATTTTTAACCTTTTCTAAAAACAAAGGAGAAGGGTTCCACAGGGGTTAAACCGCTTGTTTCAAAAGGCAGCGTCTCATGGGTCCCAATTACCAGCAACCCGGAACGGGCGAGACTTTTCAAAACATTTTTCAAAGCCAATTTTTTTAGCCGTTTTTCATAGTACGTCAGCACACTGTTCCTCAGAAAAATGATATGGAAGTCCGAGCCAAGTGGATCGGCAAGCAGATGATGTATTTTCCAATCAATGTTGTTTTTTATTGATGCCTTGATCTGGTATAGATTTTTCCCGATTTTCTGTTCAAAATACTTGGATTGATACTCCTTTTTTACCTCCTTAAGGCTACTGTAAGAATAAATACCGACACGGGCCTTGTCAATGTAAATTGGATTCATGTCCGTGGCCAGGAATTCAAGATCAGGAAGATTCACCAACCTTTGTTGCAAACAATCCCAGATGATTTTGAAACTATAAACTTCTTCTCCGCATGCACAGCCGGCGGACCATATTTTGAGATTATCCCGGTATTTTTGACAAAGATCAGGCAGAAATCTATTCTCAAGTGTCTGCCAGAATTTCCGGTCCCGAAAGAACCTGCTGATGGAAACCGCCAATAGCAATTCACATTGGTGTCTGATTTCTTCATTCTTATCCAGTTCTATTTGGTAGTCCGTCAAACTGCCGCATCCCAGCATATTCATATGCCGGCTTATTCGCTTTTTTACCCCTTTTCTCACTTTGCGGTATCCCGACCAGGAAAACTCAAACCGATCCAGCAGCTGACGAAATTGTTGATCATCCATAATAGAAGTTTCTTCTTCTCCAATTTTATTAGAGATGAGGGGCTAGGGATTCAAGGATTCTTTGTGGTTCACGCCAACTCTTTTGGAGATGATCCAATCATTTTTGCCCCTCATACCACATTGTGCAAAACATTTTTCTTAAAAAGATTGGCCGCGCTGAAAAAAATATTTGAAGACTTTCAACCGATTAGCGTTATCAGCGCAAAAAGGGGCAGATATTGTATATTTTTTTTCTTGACATACTATATATGGTATGGGAGAAAAATATAGACTTCCCTGATGACTTACGCTGAAGAAATAGAGCTCTCGGGGAGCTCTGTTTCCTTTTTTTTGCCAATATTTTTAAAATATTCTTCCATAAAACCTTTG
>CALANC010000276.1 GCA_937925895.1 uncultured Desulfobacterales bacterium | reverse complement strand
CGGCCGGAAATATATATGGTGATAAAAAGCAAGGCATAGAACATGGCGAAGAGAGCCTTTTCTCGTAAGTCCTCTCCTACCTGGGGTCCGACCATTTCAACACGACGAATTTCGACCTCATTCCCGGTGGAAGATTCCAGGGCCTGTTCTACCTTGGTGGAAAATCCCTGGGTTGTGACATCAGATTTGTCGGTGCGAATAAGGTATTCATGATCCTGTTTGTCACCGAACTGTTGAACCGAAGAATTTTCCAGATTTATGGTGCGCAGCCCTGATTTAACATCATTCATGACTGCCGGAGCCGCAAACTTTACTTGAATCAATGTTCCCCCGGCAAAATCGATGCCGTATTTTGGTCCCTTGTGAATCACGAGGGAGGCAATACTGACCAGGATCATGGTTAAGGATATATAAAACGTTATTTTACTTTTGCCGATGAAATTAATGTTTATATCAGATTTAATAAACCGCATATATTGAGCTTTCGTGATTAAATGTTGATGATTCTTTTTTATATACTCAGTGTTTTCACCTTCCGTTTGGTTAAGTAATAATCGAATATTAACCGCGTCAGAATAAGCGCGGTAAAAAGGCTGGAGATAACACCTAAACTGAGCGTTACGGCAAATCCTTTGACAGGACCGGTGCCAAACTGAAAAAGCACAAGAGCTGCAATAAGTGTTGTGACGTTGGCATCCAAAATCGTTAGAGATGCCTTGTCATAGCCTGCCTCCACGGCTGACCTCGGTGTTTTACCGATGCTCATCTCTTCTCGGATTCGTTCAAATATAAGAACATTGGCGTCTACGGCCATGCCGATGGTAAGTATGATTCCTGCGATACCCGGCAGGGTTAAAGTTGCCTGAAAGCCGGCCAGCCCGCCTGCAATGAATATAATGTTCAGGATTAAGGCGAAGTCTGCCACAAGTCCGGCACCCTTATAGTAGACAATCATAAACAAAACAACCAGGATGCCGCCGATACACATGGATACAAGCCCTTTACGAATTGAATCCGTTCCAAGGGAAGGACCGACTGTTCTTTCCTCCAGTATATTGACAGGTGCCGGTAGTGCTCCGGCCCGAAGTACAATGGCTAGATCGTGTGCTTCTTCTGTTGTGAAACTTCCGGTGATGCGGGCTTGACCACCGGTGATCTTTTCCTGGATGACCGGTGCGGAATAAACCTTTTTGTCCAATACGATTGCAAGGCGTTTTTTTACGTTGGCTTCCGTTATCCTTGCAAAATCTCTTCCCCCTTTTTTATCAAAATCGATGGAGACATACGGCTCGTTGTATTGAGAATCTATTTGAACCCTTGCATCAGTCAAATGGGCACCGGTCAATAGCGTCCTTTTTTTTACTAGATAGGGTGTTTTTATCGTTCGTTGAGTTTCCAAATCTTCTTTAACTTCATAGAGCACCTCGCTACCGGGAGGGATTTTTCCTCCGAGCGCGGCATTCAGATCATGGGTTTCATCCAGCAGCTTAAATTCTAACAGGGCCGTTTTTCCGATCAGATCCTTTGCCCTTTTGGTATCTTTGATTCCGGGAAGTTGTATAAGTATGCGATTGTCACCCTGGAGGCGAATATCAGGCTCGCTGACACCGAATTGATCGATTCTATTTCTGATGGTTTCAAGGGCCTGTTCGGTGGCCATTTTCTTGATGTTATCGGATTCCTTGTCAGGAAGGTCAATCACCATTGTAAGAATCCCATCCGTGTTAGATCTGGAGAGAATGCGTAAATCCCTGAACTCTTGATCAAGAAGTTTCTCAAATTTTTCAATGTTACCTTGGTCCCTTATTTGGACGGAGATACGGTTGTCTTCGATCCTGTTGATTCCCATATGGCGAATATGTTCTTTTTTTGATGAACTTCGAATCTCTTGGCTAATGCGTTCTATGGTGCTTTCAACCGCTTTCTCCGTATCAACTTCCAAAACAAGATGCATGCCTCCTTGAAGGTCAAGCCCCAGGTTTATCTTTTTATGCGGCCATAAAGACGGTTCTATTGTGGGAAGAACATAAACGATTGCAGTTATGATAACTGCAAAAACCGCAACCACACGCCATGAAAGGTTTTTCAATGGTATTTTCCTTTATTCCAAGTTTGTTCAATTGTACCCTAAAATCCTTTGGGATCTCTCCATCTCTATTGGAGACGACCTTATTTTTTTAATTTTACTTTTTTTGAATCAGACTTACTATTCCCAGTTTCCTGGGACTGCGATGAGGATTGATGTATCTGGGAAACATTACCACGAGCAATTTTCACCCGAACTTTGTCTGCTATTTCCACTGTCAGTGTCGCTTCACTTACAGCTGTAATACGTCCGTGGAGACCGCCACTTGTTATGATACGGTCTCCTTTTTTAAGGCGACTGAGCATCTCGCGGTGATCTTTGGATTTTTTTTGCTGGGGTCGGATAAGAAGAAAGTAAAATATAACAAACATCAGGATAAGAGGGATGAGTGATGAAAATCCACCCGCTCCCTGTCCTGATGCCGCTCCGCCTTGACCCAATGCATAAGCTATGTCTATCAAAATCGTACCTCCTTTTTCACAGGTCTTTCCGTGTTGCCTCCACTCCTAAGAAAAATAAAACCCAGCCGGAATGAGTGGAATTTATTCAAAACCGGATCGTTAATGACTTTCCTGAGTATACTTTCCGCTAAAAAATGGCGCTGATATACTGTAAATGATCTCTTACGTCAATTGTTTCTTTTTATTAATTTGCCGGTATCCAGAGCGTTTCACCATCAAAGTGGATACTGTTTACATTTTTATAATCGATTAAATCCAAAAGGGAAAAGACCTGATTCATATTATATACCACTATTTTACTCAAAGGTAAGATGAGGTTAAGGTCCACATCCAGTTTGCGTTCTTTCAGGTTATAGATATTCACCGTGTTTTCGGAAAATTTAAGCAGTTTACCTATGCCGGAGCTGATTCCACCATCAAGTGGTTCATCGGAGAGTGGTGCTAAAGTCACGCCTTTGTGATCGAAGTAATCTTTCAGTAGTTTAAAGTGTATATTCCAGATGTTGTCTTCCGACTGAACCACATATATCCCAAACAATTCTGTTTTTTCATAGGAATTTGCATCATTTGTTTGCAGGTCTTTTTCAATGATGTTTCCGCGCTTTAGATCGATTTTATCTAAAATTTCTTGCATTGAAACGGTGGCATCGCCAATTTTAAAGGATTCATCCGCTTTTGTTATCATATCAACCCCTTTTTCGATGCCGTATTTTGCCTTTCGATCCTGCATAAGTGCCTTGAGATCTTTGTTTTTCTCAATGTTGTTGTAATCTATTATCGGTTTGTTCTTTAAAGGTAAGCTGACTTTATCAGGCTCACGTTGAGTCTCTTGTACGCCAACAAGCTTCTGTTTGAATTTAAGGCCTAAAACAACCGTTACCGCTATAATACAAACCAAAAAAGAAATGAGTAATTTATTTTTCACAGATGAACCTACTTATGTCAGGTGCAATAGCGCCATCCCCTTCAATGGTTATAGAAAGTCCGCGCCTTATTTCCAGGTCAAGAATTTCTTTACGTTTTTTATTCAAAAGATAGTCAGCAACTTCAAGGGGGACGATCCCTTTAATGCTGGATATGTCATCTTTTAATGTTTCCAGGCGGAGTTTTCGAAGGAAATCAAGAACAAGCATTTCGGTTGACGGAACCAACCCTTTTCCTTCACATTTACCGCAAGGTTCAAAGCTGCCGAATTCAATCGAGGGTCGTATTCTTTGTCTTGACATTTCCATTAAACCGAATTTTGAAATTTTGCCGATTTTTGTTTTGGCTTTGTCATGCTTTACATTGTTTCTAATTGCGTTTTGAACTTCCAAATTATGCTTCGGATTTCTCATATCAATAAAATCTATCACGATAAGTCCGCCGAGATCCCTCAATCTCAGCTGGCGAGCTATCTCTTCGGCCGCTTCAATGTTGGTCATGAGTGCTGTTTCCTCAACAGACTTTTTTTGGGTTGCTTTACCTGAATTGACATCTATTGCCACCAGAGCTTCGGTTTGGGCCAAGACAATATTGCCACCGGACTTTAGTTTGACACGGCTTTCATATATTGAAGATATCTGATTTTCCAACTGGTATTTGGTGAATATCGGCTTGTCTTCCTTATAATGTTTAACTATTTTCGTATGTTTTGGGGAAATGATTTTAAAAAAATCTCTAACTTCCTGATAGACCTCTGCATTGTCGATGAGAATCTCGTTGACTTCCGGCGTAAAATAATCTCTTAAAGACCTTACGGCAAGATTTCTTTCTTTGTAAAGAAGTGCTGGGGCCTGAACCTTCATTACGTTTTTTTTGATATTTTTCCACAGGCGCAAGAGGTATTTTAGATCTTTAAAAAGGCGGGTTTTATTACTGTTAACGCCTGCAGTTCGAATGATTATACCATATCCTTCGGGGATCTTTAATTTGCCGGCAATGTCTTTAAGGCGGGTACGTTCATCTTCATCTTCTATTTTTCGCGAAATTCCTCTGTTATCACTCCCAGGCATAAGAACCAGATATCGTCCCGGCAAAGATATATATGTTGTCAGCATAGCCCCCTTTTTCATTATAGGATCTTTTGTGACCTGTACCAAAAGCTCTTGCCCTCGCTTTACCATTTTAGTTATGGACCGATCACCGGAAAGATTATCCAAAAAATAGTCGCTATGGATTTCATACTTCTGAAGAAATCCGTGCCGTTCCGCTCCGTAATCGACAAATACGGCCTGAAGGCTGGGCTCGACACGTGCAACAATTCCTTTATATATGTTGCTATGGGTGATTTCTCTTGCCGCACTTTCGATATGAAATTCGTCTAACTTCAAATCTTTGACTTTAGCAATCCTGCACTCCTCAGGATCGATGGCATTGATAAGGATTTTGACGCTCATGATTAATTCCTACATTTTCGGGGAATTCACTCATATCGGGTGATTCCCATTCCTCTCCATATTCGTTTCACCCATGATATACAAATGGTTTATCAGCTGCATCAGTATGAAATTGTAAGAGACAAGTCAAACGATTTCTGATCTTGCTATTTATGGCTGAATTTTGCCCGAGTCGGAGACTTTCATATGCAAGCTCGACCTTTGGGTGAAAATTGTTGAGAAAAAAAGAATATCATTCTATACCACTTGGGTAAAATTCATGATTTTATAATGTTTTA
>CALANC010000275.1 GCA_937925895.1 uncultured Desulfobacterales bacterium | reverse complement strand
TCCATTTAGGGGAAACAGGTATAGGATCTTTTGCCCAATTAGGAGGCTTTTTTGGACAGACGGGTCGTAATTACAGGGTTGGGGCTTATAACACCCATTGGTATTGGTGTCGATGAGTCTTGGATCTCTCTGTGCGCCGGCAAGTCGGGTATCGGAGAAATAACTCGATTCGATACTTCTAAATTTGACACCAAGATTGCCGGAGAGGTCAAGGATTTTAGGGTAGAGGATTTTCTGACTAAAAAGGAGGCAAAACGCACCCAACTTTTCATATCTTATGCTGTAGCTTCTACTCGAATGGCTATGGAAGATTCCGGACTACAAATAAACAGCAAAAATGAAAACCGGGTCGGTGTTCTCACAGGCTGCGGCTTGGGTGGACTCCAAATTCTCGAAGAAACCAGCAGAACTCTGGAAAAAAAAGGCCCCAAACGAATTACGCCGTTTTTCATTCCCATGATGATAGGGAATATGGCGCCGGGAATGATTTCCATCTATTTTGGCGCCAAAGGACCAAATGCTTCGGTTGCCACGGCTTGTGCAGCAGGTACGCATGCCATAGGCGATGCATATAATATAATTAAAAGAGGCGCGGCAGATGCCATGATTACGGGAGGCATAGAATCAGTTATTACACCCACCTGCTTAGCTGGTTTTAACGCTATGAGAGCATTATCTACCAGAAACGATGCCCCTGAAAAAGCATCCCGTCCATTTGACAAAGACCGTGATGGTTTTGTTATTGGTGAAGGATGCGGCATTCTTATTCTTGAAACACTTGAGGCCGCAAAAGAAAGAGGCGCCCATATTTATGCTGAAATATGCGGCTACGGCATGAGCGGAGACGGATTTCATATGACTGCGCCGTCTCCGGAGGGTGAAGGTGCGGCCAGGTGTATGGCCGCCGCCTTGGTTGATGCGAATCTATCCTATAAAGCGATTGAATATATAAATGCCCATGGCACATCGACCCCTCTTAATGACATTTACGAAACAATGGCCATCAAGTCTGTGTTCAAGGATAAAGCACCGTCAATACCCATAAGCTCAACCAAATCCATGACAGGTCATCTTCTCGGAGGTGCCGGAGGCGTGGAAACGGTTTTCACCGCACTCACCATTTCAAAAGGCATTATCCCTCCGACCATAAATCTCGACAATCCTGACGAAAAGTGTGATCTTGACTATGTGCCAAATACATGTCGCAAAACAGAGGTTGAATTTGCCATGACCAATTCTTTTGGTTTTGGAGGAACTAACGCGGTGTTGATACTGAAAAAATGTCCTCATTGATGGAGGTCTTATCCTGAAATCCTGTCATTTAGCTGACAGCAAGATATCTCAAAGAGAATAAAAAAAATCATGAATTTTGCAGCGAGAATCACCGGAACCGGATCCGCTTTTCCGAAAAACCGGGTTACCAACATTGATATCGTAGAAAAGCTGGCCAAACTTGGCGTCGAAACTGACGATAGGTGGATAAGGGAAAGGACAGGAATCCGCGAACGACGGATTGCCGATGTCGATAACCCCGATGAGCACAATTCTTCCCTGGGAGTTTTAGCGGCCCAAAAAGCTTTGGAAATGGCGGGCAAGACGCCAGAGGACATCGAGCAAATAATCTATTCCACTTGCACACCTGACACACTGATTCCATCCACAGCCTGTTGGCTTCAACACAAGCTTGGCGCCACTCAGGCTTGGGCCATGGATATCAATGCGGCTTGCTCGGGATTTATCTATGGATTGACCGTTGCTGATCAGTTCGTGCGATCGGGACAGGTAAACACATCCCTGGTTATAGGAGGCGAGACCCTCAGTTCATTTCTCAATTGGGAAGATCGTAGTTCCTGTATTTTATTTGGAGACGGCGCCGGAGCGGCTATCGTGGAACAGGTGCCTGGAGACTCGAGGCGTCGAATTCTGTCAAGTCATTTAATGTCAGATGGAAGCCTGTGGGAACTCATGTACATCCCTGCGGGGGGTTCAAGTATGGAAGTCACACCGGAACGATATTCCCAATATTTGCATAAAATCAAAATGAAAGGCAGGGAAGTATTTAAAATTGCTGTAAGAACCCTCTCCGATTTTGCCCTTCGGGCTCTAAAGAAAAATAAAATGTCTATTGATGATTTAGATTGGTTCGTCCCCCATCAAGCCAATCGTCGAATCATTGAAGCCGTGGCAAATCGTATTGATTTCCCTATGGAAAAAGTTCTGATTAACGTCGAAAAATACGGCAACACCTCAGCCGCCACAGTGCCTACTGTGTTGGATGAGGCCGTAAGGGACGGTAGGATTAAAGGCGGGCAAACCGTTCTTCTCGATACTTTTGGAGCCGGTTTAACCTATGGCGCGGTTTTGATTCGCTGGTAAAGTCTGTCTCAATTATTTTTATCAGGCATCAGTTTCGGAACTTGAGGGCAGGGGAATCTTGAAAAATTGTATGCCCTCTTCCTTTAATGTTTCCTCTTCTTGCTCTGTGCTGGAACCTTTAATGTTTCTTGGCTCAGTCACACCGTAGTGCATTTTCAAAGCTTCTTTGGCAAAATCACTACCAACATCATCAAAATTTTTCTCTAAAAAATTGACAATCCTTTTGCCGATATCTTCAAGTTCAGCCCGCTGTTTGGCAAAATCCTTGACGGCTTTAGACGATTTAATAGCAAAAGTTGAAGGAATCCGGTAAACGGAAGTTTCATCACAAACCGGGCACGCAATCAAATCCCTTTTTTCCTGTTCTTCGAATGAGCGAAGATCTTCGAACCAACCCTCAAACGAATGCCCGTTTACACATTGTAAATCAAACGCTATCATACAATCACACTACACATATAAAGATGAATTAAAATTGCTTAGAAAATTTTATAAAAATTTATGATTTAAAATATCAGGTTCTTCTCCAATTTAGTTGGAGAAGAGGATTCAAGGGGTCAAGGGTCCAAGTGTTTGTTGTTCCAATGATTTTATCAGCGCTTTGAGCATCCTTTTCATCTTCCCCAGTATCATCCTTGAGAGCCTTATAATTCTCTTTAATTACATAATCAAAATAAC
>CALANC010000274.1 GCA_937925895.1 uncultured Desulfobacterales bacterium | reverse complement strand
GATCCTGACGCCATATTTGGTTACTGGGTCAATTTTCTTCACACCTTTTACCATGGTGGCAGAGCCAATATAACAGCTGTGGTACACAATGTAATCGAACAATTTTACAATTACCCCGCACGGGGCATCAGGGTCGTTCCTGAATTACCTGAAGTTCCCGATCCGAGGTAAGTTAACTCAGTAAATACTTTAAATAGATGCCGGCTTTGTGAGTATTTCAAGGCCGGCATCTATTTATGATAACTCTCCCCCGGGGCTTTCTCCAATAATCTACAATGTCTGATAAGATATATTATGTAAACCAAATGGCTAATTTCAAAAAAATCCTTTTTCTGGCTGAAAGAGGATTAAGAAATAAAGGTTAGCTATATAATTAACTCATCCCTGTAATACTGTTCATGTAAGTTTTTCCATTTCATCCCCCAAAACTTCAACCGATTTACTATAGCAATCTTCTACACCATCTAAACACCTCTGGACATTTCCGATGCCGATACCTATTTTACCAATAGAGTTCTTAATTGCTTCCAAAGAGGTCTTCTTATCCTTATACATTTCGCTCAGCTCATTAAGTGTATTCATAAGTTCATTTGCAGAAATAATAAACCATTCACACCCATCAAAATCATCCTGCAATACTTTCAGCAGCTTTTGATGGGCATTTTTTGAATCTTCCACGATGGAGCCCTCCCCTCTCACGAAATGGCTTATTGAAGCGGATTAACCGGCTTATTCGTTGATTTTGAAGAGTTTATTGATTGTACGGGTAAACCAGGATTGTTGGCTTCCATATTTTTTCGCATTCTCAACCAGGGTATACCATTTTTCCCTATCTGAACATCTTGACAAATCAAGAAAAACTCCAGCTTTGAATAAAAATGATTTATGTTTAGGAGTCATATCGAGCCAGACCACTTTTCCCAGGGATGTAATTATATCTGCTCCTTCGGGGTCAGCAATTTCTATTTCTAAACAACGCTCATCAGACATGGCATCATTAAAGATATCAACACCATCTACAGTTGCGGTGCTGCTTTCTATGCACAAACCTTCACGTGAAATATTCAAAGTGCTCCCTTTGATTTGACGTGAATATACCTTCTCAGTCTGGGAGTCCACCAGGCGCATGCCAAGTGAAATGGAATCCCGTAGACGTATAAATTTACGATTTTCAATATCTCTGTATTTTGTCCTAAAAATACTGTCTGAAAATTGCATGCAGAACTGCTTGACACTTTTCATCTATCACAATCCCTCCATTGCATTAACTTTATGCAATTAATGAAAAGAATATAGACAACTTCTTAACAAGTCAAGCATATTATGCACGCAATTAATGCAATAATGTATTGACATTCTTTAACAAGAAATATATAACATGCAACAAATATTAAACTATTAGTTTACAATATGTAAACTTTACTGGAGGTAAAGGCCATGAAAATTGGCCACAAATTAAAGCGTTTGCGGGTAAGCAATTCCCTTACCCAGGGTGAATTAGCCTCCCGCACAGATTTGTCCAAAGGTTTTATTTCTCAGATTGAAAATGATTCAGCATCTCCTTCTATAGCAACTTTAGAGGACATATTAGAGGTACTAGGGACAAGCCCAACTGAGTTTTTCAGCGATATAGATTCCTGTGAGAAGGTAGTCTATCCCAAATCAGATAGAGTATTAACACCTGACTCAAACAAGAAATTTCAGATAGAGTTGCTCATACCTGGTTTTGGAAAAAGAAAAATGGACCCCGTACTGGTTTCAATAAAACCAAATGAAGAGAGTTTCAAAGATCCAGTTCACGAAGGGGAAGAACTCGGTTTTTTGCTGAAGGGTAAAATAGAACTTAACCTGGAAGATAAAATATATACCTTAACTGAAGGGGACTGCTTCTACTTTGCAGCTGATAAAAAACACAGCATTACCAACCGTGGTAAACAAACAGCACAAATTCTCTGGGTTGTAACCCCACCAATTTTTTAACCCCATTTTGTTCGGATTACATTAAATGAAAGGAGCCTGACAGCCATGAATGCTCTTGGAAGGCATATATTAGCAGAGTATTACAGTTGCGATATAAGTGCCTTAGATAATATAACATTTCTTGAAAATTGCATGCGGGATGCAGTAGTTGCAAGTGGTGCTACTATAATTGATACTAAATTTCATCAATTTAGCCCTTATGGAGTCAGTGGTGTAATAGTAATTGCCGAGTCACATATGGCAATACACACTTGGCCTGAATATGGTTACGCCGCAATTGATTTCTTTACCTGTGGTGACCGTGTTGACCCCTGGAAGGCCTTCGACCATATGAGCCTCACACTGAAACCATTAAACCATTCAACCAAAGAGATAAAAAGAGGTCTCCTGGCACCAGAAACAGATAAACTATTAGAAGCCCCCCCTTTGACTCTCTAATGAGACTACAGCAGGTGTAGCCAAAGCCAAACAGCTCGCCGCAATACATGATAGTATGCATTAACTTATTTCACCAGTCATTTGATATTATTAGATAAAATAAAATGGAACAATGGTTTCTAAATAAATATTCCCCCAATACCATTTTAAAAATAAAAATAAAAAAACTGCTTTTTCAAGAAAAGAGCCCCTATCAGACAATTGAGGTATACGATAGTCATGATTTTGGCAGACTGCTAGTGCTTGATGGTATTGTGAACGTTTCAGACAAGGATGAATTTGTCTATCATGAAATGATGACCCATGTCCCTCTCTTTACACATCCTCACCCTGAAAAGGTTCTGGTGATTGGTGGAGGAGACGGTGGTATTGTGCGGGAAATTGCCAAGCATCCCAGCGTTAATCAGATTGATTTGGTAGAAATTGATTCTAAAGTTATTACCACGGCACAGCAATTTTTACCCAGGAGTGCTATAGGTTTCAAAGAATCACGATTACAGGTATTTAATGAGGATGGTGCAGCATTTGTAGAGAGACGACCGGATTGCTACGATCTTATAATTATCGATGCACCTGACCCCATTGGTCCAGCAACCAGTTTATACCAAAAACATTTTTATATGCAGTGTTTTAATGCTTTAAAAGATGACGGACTTTTAACTACACATGCCGAGACTCCTACCTTTACAAAAGAGTTAAAGATAATGCAATCTATCTATTCTAATTTTTCTGCTGTTTTCCCTCTGGTCCAACTATTTACCGCTTCTATTCCTTCTTATTCCATTGGCATCTGGTGTTTTGTCTTTTGTTCAAAAAAGTTTCATCCCCTTAATGATTTTAGAGAAAGCTCTGCCATGGAGTCAAGCATGCATAATCAATACTATAACGCTGCTATTCACAAGGCTTCCTTTGCCCTTCCAACCTTTCTTAATACCGCAATCCACCCCAGCCACAAGGTGCCTTAAAACAAGAGTAGTTCCCTTCTTTAAATCAAACAGTTTCCTCCAGCAAGAAATCCTCTCAAGTTATCAACCCTAATTCCGATAATACATTAGTATCAGGAATATATGTG
>CALANC010000273.1 GCA_937925895.1 uncultured Desulfobacterales bacterium | reverse complement strand
TACAGTCAGATCTCTGTAATTCTGGAGCATTTCACTTGAATCCTTGGCCCCTTGAATCCTTTTTGAATCATTCCAACTCATTTGAGGATAATCCAAATAAAAAAATTTATGGATATCTTCTCATTGTATAATGATGAAAGTGCTATGATTTACGTCCCGACAATCAATGTCCCCAAGATGGACATGATTAAAATCATCACCATAAAAATGCAATCTAATATCCCATCTATAATTCTGTTGAACATATTCCCCTCTCTAATCTAAACCTTTGCAAAACGCCATCTTTCGCCCAATTTCTTTGTCAGGCTCAAATTTTGTACGAAGTGGCGCTTATGCGCTATCCTCAAAATACTCCATGTATTCCTGTGGTAAAAATTTTCGCCTTCCTTGAACTTGAGCGAAATTGAACATTTTTCAACGGTTTCTAATCATTACAGTTGTCATAAAAAAAGTCTAGAGCTTCTTGGACTGAATCAAACAAAATCCAATCTCGTTTAACTGTTATCCCGCCCTGTTTTCGGGTTATTTCAACAGCCGTATTGCCATGGTATTCATAGCTGTCGTAATAATCTGAGTGAAATTCATGCGTTGTCATTTTTGTTCTCCCATCGTTGATGTATTTTTAAAAAGAAATGACCGAATTTTAGTTGCTTTCCCTGTCCATAATTGTTTATATATATATTATTAAGTTTATATTTATGAACTTAATTGGCAAAAAAAATTACTTGAGTTCTCTACAAATCCAGATCACTTTACCAATAATACGAACGCTGTGTATTTCGCTGCCTTGAAGGTAAATCGGAGAATAATCCTTGTTGTCGCTAAGCAAAACGAGTTTGTTCGGATGTTTTTCCAGTCTTTTAACCATAATCGTATCATCAATACCAACAGCATATATAGCACCTGCTAAAACATCTTTCTGAGATTCATCAATAAGAATCGTATCGCCATCTTTCATCTCAGGTTCCATACTGTTGCCAAAGATGTCCATTAAAACCATGTTGTTTATTGTTCCCTTAGTGACTAACCAGTCTTTTCGAAATGCGTAATAACCTTCAATCTCGGATCCGACTTCAAATGAGCCGTCACCTGCACTCAATCTCGCCCTCACTTTTGGAATATTTTTAAAAACAGTATCAGTAGAATCAGATTTTAATAGAAATGTTTGACCGGAGCCTGTTGCAACCCAGTCGGGGTTTAAACCAAAAGACCGGAACAGTTGTAATACCCATTTATCCGGGATGGAATTCTTTTTTCTTGCTTGTGTAATAGCAGATCGATTTATCTTCAAGGCGGAAGCCAATTCCGTTTGGGACGTAATACCCGTCGCCTCAAAAACCCTTTGTAAAAATGATTCAAACTGAGTTGGAGTCATATGGATTGCTCCGGTCGTTTCGATTAAAAGTTTTGTTTATTTAGCTAAACATATTTTTTTATAAATTGCAACACTTTTTTAAAAAATAATCGAATGAATCCCCTATAATTTATTGACAATTTCCAATCGGTTCTTTATTATATTGATTTAATTGATAATTAATAGAGGAGGAAAATATGAACAAACTGGAACTCGTTGAAGCGCTAAAACAGGAAGCCAATCTGACCAAAAACGAAGCCGTCGTGGTTGTTGACGTGTTTTTTGATACAATAGCGGAAGCCCTTTCAGAAGATAATCGGGTGGAAATCAGAGGCTTGTGCTCGTTTTATGTCAAGTCATACATGGCCTACACAGGAAGAAATCCCAAAACAGGCGAAAAGGTTCAAATTAAACCGAAAAAACTGCCTTTTTTTAAATGTGGTAAAGAATTAAGAGAACGGGTAGACCAGTAGGGGATTAAAGGCAAGAGGGCTTTATGGAAAAAACCAGAGCATTCATCGTTGTGCTGACCACTATCATGCTGGCCAACTTCTTTTTCATCGGCTTTGCAACGGCGGCGCAGGTCACGAAAATAAATAAAAGAAAAGGACAAATTCAAATTAATGAAGGTAAAGATGCCGGATTTATCTTTGGTGTTGAAGTCTGTTTTTTTTCATCCACAGGCGAAGTAGTTACCTGTGGCAAAGTACAAAAAACTTCAACTTCTTACGCTGTTGTAAGGGTGAATTCAAGAGAGGCAAAAAAAATAAAGAACGGAATGGAAGCCATTCTCAATGATGGCCAATTAACCTTAGAAGAAATTAAAGAAAAAGTGATAAAAAAATATAAGATTAAAGAACCTTTTTAAAATCCCTTCTCCTAACTTTGAAACCAATTGATCTTTAATTGGGAATTTACCGTGACGATAGAAAATCATCATCCAATAAATAAATCTGTGTCAAAATGGGTTTTATTCTTTATTGGTATCCAGCCATATTGGATGCACGTCATCTACCGCCTCTTTTACCGAAGAAAGTGCAGTTAGAATTCTGGTATATGTCATCGCAAGACCAATGTTTTCGCCGAATATCATCAGAGAATCGAGATCCCGTTCTGAAACATTCCATTTTTCATGGTGATACAACCGTAAGGCGCCTATGGGTTCGGCATTTGATACAATAGGAATCGACACGATTGCACCTATTCCTTCTTTTTTAGCCTCCTCGGGATACTGCAGGCGGTCCGTGTCGTTTGTGTCTGCAATGACAACCGGCTTTTTATTCAATATGCTTCCCATACTTTTTCCGACTAAAAGAGGTCCTTTGGTCATATATCGGATGCTCAATCCAAAACCGGCCAAGGCTTCAATTTCTTTTGACTCTGGATTTAAGATAAATATCGAGCAACCCTTAATTCCTAATGCTCCAACCAAGAGTTGAGTGAGATGGTTGGCCATAATAACAAGGTTATTCGATTTTGCGATAGCTCTTGTGACCAATTTAAAAATATCCAAATCGATTTTTTCTTCGACACCCATAATTCCTCCTATTCTTGTGGCAGTTAGGAAACAATACACACTGCTGTATCTTTTAAACCATTTACAACTTTACTAAAAACATTTCCGGTAAAAAAATGGGAAAGCTTGCCTGGTTTGTGATTTAAAACGACGATATTATAGTTGTGATTATTGGCAAGTGAAATAATCCCAGCAGCGATGTCCCTTTTTCTGGGCTGAAAGATATAACTAACTTGGTTTTCTGAAAAACCACTTTGCATCAGGTTTTGTTTGACCGCCTTGAGTTCCTTCTCCTGCTCAATATTTTTTTTGGATAATTGACTCAAATTGTTCTTCAATTTTTCCATAATTGGAGATTCTCTCATATCAATTTCAGGTATGGGTGTGAAGGCATTAAAGAGTGTAATTTCAACGTCCTTATTGCCGGCAAAGGTCCGGATGACAAAATCCAAGGCTTTTCCATCGTAAGCCGTGAAGTTATAAGGCACTAAAATTTTTTGACTCGCCATTTTGTCCTCCTTGTTTTGGTTTGATTTAATAATAATAGCACTCAACCTGCGAGAGCAAGAAAATGAAAAAGGTCTTTAATTTGGAATTCTTCCTGACGGCATTGCATGGCGGCGGGGAGCATCCGGTCAAACTGAAAGGAACTTCAATTTATTAATCGTGTTAGCAGCTCACCTCATTTAACTTAATACTACAATGTGGTATTTTTTGTCAACAAAAAAAGAACGGCTTGCTTGAATGAATCATCCTACTCTCTGTCTGAATTGTTAGCAATTATTTTTAAACAAATTTTTTAAATAATATCACGCCAGATTTCAAGCATTGTCAGGTCGTCGCTTGCCGTCGCTTTTTTTTGCCAGCTACTGAGCACCTTCAATATACCCTCTCCCCAAGGTGGTCCTTTCGCTTGGCTAATGTGATCGATCAGTCGTTGACGGCCAAACAATTCAAACATTTCATTTTCAGCTTCATAAACACCGTCTGTTAGAAAAAGAATCGATTCTCCAGGCGATAAGACGATCTCTTTTTTCTCGTAGTCAGCCTCTGGATATACCCCTAAAGACGCTCCCTTTAGGTCCGGTATGATTCCCAGTTTCTCTCCAATCATCCACAACGGCGGCAGGTGCCCTCCGCGTGCAAGCTCCATCCTTCCGGTCCCAGGCCAATATCTTCCAATAATTATCGTGGCAAAAAAACCCTCCTCGGCCATCAGGTCATACATGGCAGTGTTCACGGTTTTCAGCAGTTGGTGCACTTCGCTTAGCAAAAGGGCCTCAGAGCGAATTTTCGTCCACAGTGCCGCCATGACGAGCGCAGCAGGCAGCCCTTTGTCAGAAACATCGGCTACGTATACCAACCAACTGCCGTCGTGGATGGGTATCACATCGTACAAGTCACCACCAACAAAAGCTGCTGGTATGGATACACCCCATACATGGCTTCCTGATGGCAATTCAGGAAGTTTTGGCCAAAAAAGCGATTGGATTTTAGATGCAGCCTCCAGCTGAATTTGAAATTTTTGCTGCTTGAGCCGGCTCTCAATAAGTCTGGATCGAATTATGGCAACGGCAGCCAAATGAGCAAAGCTCCCCAAAAGCTCTTGGCATTCAGTATCGAAGCATTCCTTGTCCTTGGAATTCAGCACATTGATCACACCAAGAAGCTCATCATTATAAACCATCGGCACACAAAGAAGATTTCGGGTGAAAAAGCCGGTCTTTTTATCAGCCCGTTTGAAAAATCGTGGATCATTCTGGACATCTTTGATGATGAGAGGTTGTCGGTTTTCCGCGACCCAACCTGCAATTCCCTCACCCATTTTGAGTTCGATGGTACTTTTTAGGATTTTCACCCCTTCTTCGCCTAAAACCTCGTCTGCAACTGAGGCAAATTCTAGAATGTTGCGTTTGGGGTTATAGAGCAACATCGATGAGGCTTCTGCAACCGTTACCTCCTTGGCAATATCCATAAGCTTTGGCAAAAGTTCTTCAAGGGACTCCATGTCCGCCAGGGACTGATTGGCTTCAATTAGTTTTTTCAAGCGCCTGGCAACATTTGTGGTACCGTTGTCGCAAATATCCTGGCTCATAAATTCCCTATCAAAGCTCTATAAAATGGGTCCTGCCGTTATCTACAAAAGACTCTCATCAATTATCACATAAGATTCAGGTCACGGGGAGATTTAAGAATTTCAGGTCAGCTGATAATGCTGTATAATATATAAGCCGGACATGATCAATATTTAAATAACAGAAATCGAAAACCCAGACGTTTTTCCATGTAACTTTTCGGCAGCGCACCAGGTTTTAGGTAAACAATCAATTGCCCTGCTAGCTCCCCG
>CALANC010000272.1 GCA_937925895.1 uncultured Desulfobacterales bacterium | reverse complement strand
GTGTCTATCTGCCTCACTTTAAGCGGGTGCAGATATTTTTTAATAATCATTGCGGTTTCAGGCTTTTTCAACCATCCCTCTTCTACCAAAGGTACCAGCAGGGGGCAGGCCGCTGAAAATATTTTTGCTTCCGGGTTCATGGCCTTGATCGTCTTTTCGTAGATGCCGCTATTAACCGTAGCGCGTGTGCCGACAACCCCGATTCTTAACTTTTTGGATTTCTTGATGGATATTTCGGCTGCAGGAGTTATGACTTCGAATATAGGTATATCAAATTTCCCCACCACACTCTCTGTAGCGACACTGGAAGCGGTATTACAGGCCATGACGATCATTTTTGCTCCCTTATCTAAAAGAAAATCGATGTTCTCAAGCGCATATTTTACAACCGTCTCAGGACTCTTGGTTCCATACGGAGTTCGTGCAGTATCACCAAAATAGATCATGTCATATTCTGGAAGTTGCTCCATCAATGATTTTACCACGGTAAGTCCGCCAATTCCTGAATCAAAAATTCCAATCATGTTTTTTACATACTCATCAATTTTGAATTAATATTAATTCAAAAAAATGTTCTGATTAGGTTGTTTTTGTTCAAATTTTAATAAGCCGCCGACCTAAACTAAAATATCCGGTGGCTGAAACGCAACCTTTGAGAACAATATTTATAGTTGGAAGAGGGAAGGTGTTTTTAAAAATCCTTTGATAATTCTCTGTTCACACATTCCCGGACTACACTGTCCGGGACATTGGTTCGGATACCCGGACATACCCTGGCCATAATATGCCAGTTGTTTATATCAACCCTTACGCTTTCTATAAAAGGCCATGTCCTGCACATGCGCGGCTTGACAGGATGAATTGTGCACCGGCCGTCCCAGAATATACAATAAGAGTTTTTACCCTGAGCGATTACCGGCGTGCTCCCCGATTGTTGGCAGTATGTCTCAACGAATGTCTCAGGATCGGTGTGGATATAACTGGCGATGGATTCGATTTCTTTTTTGGTTACATAGGTCCCTCCATATCCTTTGCAACAATCTCCGCATCGTTTGCATTCGAAAATATTGGCAGGTTGTAACATGTTATAACGCATGTCTCGTATCCATAGCCTTTTTTAAGGTAACCTGATCAACATATTTTAGATCACCACCCATTGGTACTCCTGAAGCAATTCGGGACACTTTGAGGTTATAGTTCTTCAGGCGTTCTGCCAGGTAGGCAGCTGTGGCCTCACCTTCGACGTTGGTACTTGTCGCAAGAACAACCTCTTTGATATCTTCGTCAGTTATTCTATCGATCAGTTCTTTTATTCTTATGTTTTCAGGCCCGACCCCGTTCATGGGAGAAAGAACACCCTGAAGAATATGATACCGCCCATAAAAGGAACCAGATTTTTCAATTGCTACCATATCGGCGGGTTGTTCAACGACACATAATACCGAAGCTGTCCGTGCTTGGTCACTGCAAATTTTGCAAATACTTGTGTCACTGAGCGCAAAACAACTGGAGCATAATTTTATTTTTTCTTTAACTTCCTTGACGCTAATAATAAGTTGCGCCATTTCCTTGTTCGAAGCGCGGAGTACATGCATAGCAAGACGTTCAGCAGTCTTTTCTCCGATACCCGGAAACTTTGAAAGGCTTTCAATTAATTTCAGAATCGATGATGGATAGTGACTCATGGGGATTACTCTCGTTTTAAATACGGTCTAGTTAAAAACCATGATTATAAAAGATGAATCGGGCATTGCATTCGTCAAGGTAAAAAGAACATATCCTCCATGAATCTACATTAAGCCGGGTATGTTCAGGCCGCCTGTAAGCTGGTTCATTTGTTCCGAGACCATTTCCTGCGATTTTGACAAGGCTTCGTTTACAGCAGCTATGATTAAATCCTGAAGCATTTCCACATCGTCAGGATCAACGACCTCCCTTTCTATCTGGATGGAAACAATCTGTTGTTTGCCATTGGCCACAACCTTAACCATACCGCCACCGGCAGTTGCTTCAACGGTTTTTTCAGCCAATTCTTCCTGCAGCTTTACCATCTTAGATTGAAGCTGCTGCGCTTGCTTCAACATTTTTCCCATACCTTTCATTAAAATACCTCCTACAAAACCTTAACGTCGGTTACTTTGCCGTTGAAAATTTCTACTGCATCTGCAACCAGGGAGTGGCTTAATGCTTCTTGTTTTAAACGGTTTGCCCGGTCTTTTTTATCCCGAGCTTCGTTATTTTGACTTCTTTTGATCGTTATGGTCACGTTCATAACTTTGCCAAAAAAATCGCTGCAAACGTTCTTAATAATCGCTTCGTTTTTATCTCGCTTGACCATGTTTATGTTAAAATCATTCCCGTTTACTTCGATTTCCAGATGCTCACCGTCCAATTTTTTTACTGTGGAATTAGAAAGGTTTGCCGCCAGAGAAGGATGTTTATCTGAAAAAATGGATAAAAGCCTGTTCCAAATATTATCTATATTTTCGGTTGGATCCATGGGTGGCGTATCAAAAGGGGTTATCGATTCTGACGTTCCGATAACTTCGCCGGACGATGATTCCAAAACCGTTTTCCTGTCTTGAACGGGGGGTTTATTTTCGCTATCATCAAACGCTTGCCGATTGTCACAAATATCTTGCCTAAGATTATCAAGCTTTTCAATCAGAACATCGATCGGTAAGGCCGGTTTAACGTGGAACATCCGAATAAAAGTCATCTCAATGGCAAGTTTAGGCTGTTCCGAATACCTTACGGCAGCCTCCTCTTGAAAGATCAAGTTAAACATTTGGTTTAAAGAAGTTATGGGAATATCCTTAACCTGAGCCATCATTAGGTCAATTTCATGTGATGGAATGTCTACCAATTTGCTGATTTTTTTTCCTATTTTTACAACCAAAAGATTCCGGAAGTGTTCAACGAGATCGGCATAAAACTTTTTCAGGTCATGTCCGGCACAATAAATTTCGTCCAAGATGTCAAGAATTTCTGAAATATCACCAACCAAGATGGCTTTTGACATATTAAAAATGATTTCCCTGTCAATGACTCCCAATATGTCCAATACCTGTTCATGGGTGATCTTTTCCTTTGCGCAAGTCATCACCTGGTCCACGAGGCTTAACCCGTCTCGCATGCTGCCGCCGGCCTCACGTGCGATTAATTCTAAAGATTTTGGGTCGATTTTAACCCCTTCTTTTGCGCAGGTTTCCTCTAACTGTTTTGAAATCGATTCGACATCAATACGTCTGAAATCGTGTCTTTGGCACCGGGAAAGAATGGTTATCGGAATCTTACGGGGCTCTGTCGTAGCAAAAATAAACATGACATGGGGAGGAGGTTCCTCCAAGGTTTTTAAAAGCGCGTTAAACGCAGCGATGCTGAGCATATGAACTTCGTCAATAATATATATCTTATAAAGACTATGCGCCGGCATATACTTAACGTTTTCACGCAACTCTCTTATTTGATCCACACTGTTGTTTGAAGCCCCGTCAATTTCGAACACATCAATGGCACTACCGATAGTTATTTCTTTGCAAGATCGGCACATATTGCATGGTGTCGGTGATGGCCCCTCTTTGCAATTCATCGCTTTTGCCAAAATGCGGGCGACGGTTGTCTTTCCTGTTCCCCGCGGTCCCGAAAACAGGATAGCATGGGCGACCCGATCGGATGAAATCGCATTGGACAAGGTTTGGGTAACATGTTGCTGGCCGACGACCTGATCAAAGCTTTGGGGGCGATATTTGCGAGCAAGGACAAGATAAGACATCAAACATATTTCCTATTTCAATAAAGGTCTCGATCTGATGGTTATTTGGCGGAGAGAGAGGGATTCGAACCCTCGGTGCCGCTTTTGACAGCACACACGATTTCCAGTCGTGCTCCTTCAGCCAGCTCGGACATCTCTCCGGAAATACAGGAATAATTTTATTGAAGAACTCGGGCTGGCGCCCTCAGACAGCTTCAATTTTTACGCTTCACTTCGTTAAGAACTTCGATCAAAATGGTCAAGATTATCTCACTTTGAGGTTTTGAAACCAGTTGCAACTCATATTACAAGTCCTCCGCCTAAACCCGCGGGGATCTATTATCTCAATACGATGGCGGAGAGGGTGGGATTCGAACCCACACGCCCCGCTTTTATTATAAGCAATTTCAGTCGCTTGCCGCATCGTCTTTTTCCTTGCTGACGGCCCGCTGACGGTTTAGGCTGAAAACGTTGTCCAGCGTGATCTTTAAAGCCTCGGTCGAATACTCGGCATAACGATCCGTCATTTTCGAATCGGTGTGCCTTAATAACTTTTGAATGACGCTTTTGTCAACACCGGAATTAATCGCATTACACCCGAACGAGTGCCGGTTTATGCCTAGCCTGACCTTGAGGACGCCGGCTCGGGTGCAAGCCTTGTTCCATATCCGGTTGAAGTTTTTTGAATACGGCCCGTCGGTCTTTGGATGGATAAAAACAAACGGCGTTAGATTGGACGGAACAGAGTCAAGCAATTCTTTCAATGCACCATAGAGCGGAAACGGCGCCTCATTAAAGCCTTTCACTTTTTTAAGTTCCTCGCCCCGCCCAAACGTCTTTGCAAATATGATATGATCGTCCTTGATGTCAACCTTTCGAAACGCCCGAGCCTCGGACGGTCGGCAACCGGTCAGAACAATGAACGTGAAAATGTATCGATGCTCCGGCGGGATCGCGGCGAGGATCCGCCATTGATCCTTTTGTTTGATATATCTGATCCTTGGCTTTTCGACCATGAGCGGCGGAAAGTCCGGTACCTTGGATATAAAACCGGACTTTCGGGCG
>CALANC010000271.1 GCA_937925895.1 uncultured Desulfobacterales bacterium | reverse complement strand
TGTGAATGATATGCTTTCAATAGGCACCTCCATTGCGCCTAGCCAGAATAAATTGAACTTTTTCCTTTTTTTCAATGAAGCCGGAAATATTTTGCCTTTAAAAAAATATTATCCAGCCTTACCGGGTTAGGGATGTCCGATGTCCAAAACTCACGGTCTCTAAAGATCCATTTCTTTCATCATAGCTACTTCATCGCAGTCCGGAAACTTTACACAGAGGATACAATCGGACCAGATTTTTAGGGGAAGTTTTGATATATCAATTTGTACAAAACCGAATCTTTTGAAAAATTCAGGCCGGTAGGTAAGGGCAAATACTTTTTTTATGGCAAATGCTTTTGCTTCTGAAAGAACAACCTCTGTTAGTTTGGTGCCGATTTTTTTCCCTAAATGGTCAGGATGAACGGCCAGCGATCGTATTTCCGCCAGATCCTCCCAACAGAACTGCAGAGCACAGCACCCGATAATTTTTCCGTCCTTTTCATCTTCCCAAACCGAAAAATCCCTGACATGGTCGTATAGAACACTTAAAGGACGCGGCAGCAACTCGCCTTTTTTATCGTAATAATGAAGGAGCTTGTGTATGGCATTGACATCTTTTATGGCGGCTTTTCGTATCATGTTATTATTTCACCCGAATCGTAAATGTACCGTTCCAGTCTTCAGGAGGAGGATTTTCTTTGTATGTATTACACCTTGCCAACATGGTTAGGCTGGGGCCGTCCCCCGGTGAAGATCCCAGTGCCTGGTTAAAACAGTGAATGGCTTCATTCCAATGTCGATCTCTATAGGCGTTCAGGCCCTTGCCATAAGACGCCAAAGTTTCCCGTATGGTATCGTCAACATCATCGGAATATCCAACAATCTCATAAATTTTCAAGGGATCTTTTTTACCGAACACATAGACGTAATCTATCTCTCGACCTATAATCTTGTCACCCGTTGCCTTGAAGGTCGACTCACTGACAAGGGTATAGATGCCATAGGCCTTGTTCGTACCCTCGAGCCTTGCCGCTGTATTCACCGTATCTCCCATCATGGTATAATCCATCCTGTTTTTGGACCCCATGTTCCCTACCACGGCGGGCCCGGTACAAAGACCCATTCTCATTTTTAGTTCCGGCTTTTCTTCCGAATTCCATTTTAATCGCAGTTGGGAAAGTTTTTTCTGCATATCAATACAGGCCATACAGGCAACTTCTTCCTGGTTTTCGAGAGGATTTGGCGCCCCGAAAAAAGCAATTATTGCGTCTCCTTCAAATTTATCTACAGTGCCCTCATAACTCAAAACAATATCCGTCATTTCTGTCAAAAATTCATTTAACAGTTCCACAAGTTCCGGAGGAGTTAGTTTTTCGGCAATGCCTGTAAATCCTTGGACATCTGAGAAGAAAGCGGTGATAATTCTTTTTTCTCCTCCCAGCACAAGTTTTTCGGGGGATTGAATCAGCTGACTGACGACAGAAGGCGCCAGATATGTTGAAAAGGCATCTTTTATAAATCTTTTTTGTTTTGACTCCGAAAGGTATCTGTATGCCGTAATCGCCACATATATAACCAGAATAACGGCAAGAGGATAGACCATATTAAGTATCAGCCCCTTTGCTGAAAACAGATATTGGCAAAGAAAGATATAGCCGAAAAACAAGATTATGCCGGCCGCCGCGCCTGATACAACTCCCGCACGGGGGAGCACCATGCCAAGGATAATCCCTGCGAAGATAATTGCCATGATATCAAATATCGCCGTCCAGGCCGGCTGAGTCAGAAAATCCTTCGCCAGAATGCTGTCGACGATATTGGCATGTATTTCGAGTCCAGGGAATACGGTTCCAAGCGGGGTAACTCGCAAATCAAATATGCCAACCGCAGTGGCACCGACTATGACAATCTTGTCTTTGACAACATGTTCAGATATGTTTTCGTTGAGTATGTCCGTAATCGATATGTGAGGAAAGGTTTTTTCAGGGCCCCTATAATTGATCAAAGTTCGCCCCAGCTCATCTGTGGGTATGGCCAGCTGACCGATCCTAATCTCTTCTATCCCGTGTTCGGCCACATTCACTGAAACCGGATCGTCGAGGTAGGCACTGGCTGCCATGAATGATAGGGGAGCATAGAGCATATCATTGAATTTTAATACGGCAGGCATCCGTCTCACTACGCCATCCGCGTCCGGTAACATGTTGAAGAATCCCGAGCGATCGGTCGTATTTGAAATCAACTTAATGTTGGATTGGGGCATTTTTGCTTCGATCATAGGCGCGTTTTGGGCCTCAGCCGAGGCAAAACGTACAAACTTGTGCCTGGAACCCCGAATATTTTCTTCATGAATTCGGACTTCGGAGTCATTATAATGTTTCGATGAAGGCAATTCCATGTGGAAAAAATATCCGAGGACCACTTTGGCGTTAGAATTAATAATCGCATTGGCCAACAACTTGTCATCGTTAGACTGATGTTCTAAGTCTTTAAGGAATTGATCGAAAACATGATTCATGATATTTGATTTTTTTGCTTCTTCCTGGATTGCGTTTATGGCTTGGATCATCCGTTTATTATCGGGCTCAAGAAACCCGATATCAAAGGCGATAACCCTGGCACCAAACTTTGAAAGATTGTTCACAAGATCCGCAATCTTTACCCTAGGCCAAATCCATTTACCTTCATTTTCAAGGCTCTTTTCATCAACTACCGCAAGAACTATTTTAGAGCCGGGCTCAATTTTTCCCCGCGTGGTAAACCTTAAATCGATGGTTTTCAATTCCATAATGTCCATGAATGGTATTCCGTAAAAGAAGGCAATAATTCCGACGACCACGGCGAATGTTGTTATGGTGAAAGGGTTCAATTTGAAGAATTTTCTCATGAATTAAACTTTTTTTACCCGTATTTTGGGATATATTATTTTACCATTACTATAAAGTCAACAACCGGCACTTGTTGATTTTACGACATCAAAATGGTTTTGGTTCCGTTCCTTTTTTGAAGAGGGCCATGACCCCATTGGTCGCATCGTCTGGAAGAAGCCGGCCGTTTAAAGGATCCATATTGGTTTTAACCACATCGTCAGGGATGTCAAAGTGCCGGTAAGGTCTGCTTGCGAGTGCCTCAGACATAAAATCGATCCATATGGGAAGTGCTGCCTTGGAGCCGGTTTCCCTTTTGCCCAAAGTATCCGGTGTGTCTTGTCCCACCCATACGCCTGTTGCAATTGACGGCGAAAAGCCGATAAAAAGCGCATCTTTAAATTCGTTGGTCGTACCGGTTTTTCCCGCGATCGGACGTCCGATCACCTTGGCTTTTTTGCCGGTGCCTTCCTGAATAACACCGGTGAGCATGTTTGTCATTATGGCAGCTCCTGCCCGTGACAGGGCCACTTTTTTTTGTGGCTTTACCCGCCACACCATCCTGCCATTACCGTCGACAACCTCGATGACACCGAAAGGTTTTATCATGTTCCCTCTGTTGGGAAAAACAGAATAGGCCACAGTCAATTCCGTCAATGTCACTTCCGAAGTTCCCAGCGCAAGTGAAAGATTGGGATAAAGAGCTGAATCGATGCCAAGGCTGTGAGCAAATTGAGAAACGGAATCCGGCCCCAACATTTCGATGAGTCTGACTGCCGGGATGTTCTTGGATAATGTTA
>CALANC010000270.1 GCA_937925895.1 uncultured Desulfobacterales bacterium | reverse complement strand
TTGAAATAAAACCCAGAAAAGGGCAATTCTTGGTTTACGACAAACCGGCGGCCGATCTTTTCAATGCCATCATCCTTCCGGTTCCCGGGAAACGAACCAAAGGCGTGCTTCTATTTCGCAGCGTTTTTGGAAACGTTTTGGTCGGACCCACAGCCGAAGATCAGAAGAACCGGGAATTCGCCGGGGTGACCGAAGAAGTGCTCAGGGAATTGAAGAAAAAGGGCGAATCGATTCTACCAAATCTTGCCGAGCAAAACATAATCGCCACCTTTGCTGCTCTGCGCCCGGCTACCCAATTTAATGATTATCAAATCCAAGCCATGCCTGATCGGGGCTGGATTACCGTTGGCGGTATTCGATCCACCGGCCTTTCCTCCAGCCTGGGCATTGCCAAATATCTCCTCAATCTCTATGAGGAAGCGTTTGGCAAACTGGTCCCTTTGGAGCAGATCAAGTGGACACGGGTGCCCAACCTGGCGGAGCATCTTCCCCGTCCATTTCAGCAACTTGATGCCGGCGAATTGATTTGTTTCTGTGAGATGGTTACCAGACAGGAAATAGAGGACACGTTCTCTTCTATATGTCCACCGGGTGACATGGGCGGGCTCAAACGCAGAACCCGGTGTTGCCTGGGACGCTGTCAAGGTTATTACTGCGGTTACAAGGTGGCCCGTTTGGTTAGGGGCCGCCTGAAAACACCCCTTTCTTTAGAGGAGCTCTCCTAATGACTCCGAGCAAGGATTCGTACGAGGTGATAATTGTCGGAGGGGGAGTCTCGGGATTGAGTGCAGCCAAAACCCTGGCAGATTCAGGGATCCAGGACGTTCTCGTTCTTGAGCGCGAGCAGACATGCGGTGGAGTGCCCAGACATATCTCAAATACCGGTTTTGGTCTGGTTGAATTTCATAGGCCAATGCCGGGGCCGGAATATGCCCGCAGAATGCGTCACCGGATCGGTGGAGTGGAGTTGGCTACGGGTTTTCAGGTCACCAAATTGCTTCCCCAGGGGACTCTGGAAACTGCAGGTCCTCAAGGGGTTGTTACGCTTCAGGCAAAACGGATTATCCTGTCCACCGGGACGTTTGAATCGGGTCGTCACAACCGGTTGGTCTCCGGTGCAAGACCCTTTGGCGTCATGACTTATGGTGAGTTGGCGCGCTATGTACATTTTGCCAAAATGAGACCTTTTAAACGGGCCGTTATTGTGGGTACGGAATGGGTTTCTTTTGCCGCCATCCATACCCTGCGAAAGAACGGTGTCGAGCCTGTGTGCATGCTCGGAGAATACAGCCGGACCATTGCCCCGGAAATAATTGCCTTGGCCCATGAAAAGATTTTCAGAACACACACATACCGTGGCGTATGCCTCAGTAGCATTTTAGGCGCAAACAGGGTGGAGGGCGTTGAAGTAGAAAGGGAGGGAAAAACCCAGGTCATTCCCTGTGACGGCGTTGTTTTTACCGGTAAATTCCGTCCGGAATCACACCTTGTCAGGAGAAGTCACCTGGACTTCGATCCTTTTTCCGGCGGACCTGTTACAGACCAGCACCAACGTCTTAGCGACCCGACGTATTTCGCTTGTGGCAATGTATTGCGTCCGGTGGAACCATCCTGGACCTGTTTTAGAGAAGGAGTGAAAGCCGCTCTTTTTGTGAAAATGAGTCTGGCAGATACTTTGCCGGCAATTACCGGATCTGTTCCTGTTCGTTTCCTGGACCCCGTCCGCTTTGTCTGGCCGCAACGCTTGGCCTTTCCCCTCCAACCGGAGCAGAAGCTTAGCTTGATGGTATCCCTGCGACGACCCACACGGGGTATTTTGAGGTTGAAGGTAGACGGTCGGGATGCATGGATTAAGCCAATCAACGCGATGCCGGAACAACTCATTAAAATCATTCCCAAAAAACTCACCCTAGATCGTGCTGAAGATATCGAGATCTTTTGTGATGAGACTTGATGAAGGTGCAATCCTTGGACCCTCTTCTCCAACTAAATTGGAGAAGAACCCTATTTTTTATCTTGACATTGCTTGGGCCTGAATTTATGTATAGACATCTAGATGATTATTCAGTCCACTGCATTTATTTTACAGTTTAATTGAAAACTTTGAAAATTGAAAATCGTCGACTCATCAAATCCTATCCCTAAATACCTGCAAATAAGCTCCTGGCTCAAAGAGCTAATCCAGACAGGTCGTTACAAAGAAGGTGAAAGACTCCCATCTGAAATTGAACTGTCAAAATTGTGTGAAGTCAACAGAAACACCTTAAGACAAGCGATTTCAGAATTGGCGGCAGAAGGATTGTTGAGGAGAGAGAAAGGGAAGGGGACGTTTGTATCGCTTTCCAAATCCGTGCCGCTTAAGCATAAACTTGAGCGAATATCCAGCTTCAGAGACGATTTGAACGAAATCGGCATAAAGGAAAATACCATACTTCTGAAACAAGAAATTGAAAATGCACCGGATCATGTAGCAAAGGCGCTGATTCTGGGTGCGGACAGCAAAGTCATCGTGATTCGCCGTTTGAGGATGGGCAATAGTTTGCCTTTGGTATATGAAGAAAGCTATCTTCCCAGCGAAATGTTCAACGATATTTTAGATATGGACCTTACCGGTTCAATGTATAAAATTCTTTCAGAACAGTTTGATGTTGTCTTGGCTCGGAGCGATCAGACGCTGAGGGCTGTGAATTTGACCAAGCAAATAGCAAAACTCTTTGGTCTGCCGAAAAATTCGGCCGGTCTCTACAGTGAAAGTGTCACCTACAATGACCATAATATACCCATCGAAGTTTTGTGCGCCTACTACAGAGGAGACAAATACGTATTCGAAGTCGAACTCGGCCGGTATCATATAAAAGATAGTGTGGGAGAGTGATAGGTTTATCGGTTTGCCGGTGTACCCGTTTGTCGGTTAACCGGTTATGTCTTTTACGGGCAAACGGGCATAACGGGAAAACAGGCCAACCCCAAAACATCTAATTAAGAAAAGAGGCCATTAAAAAACGTTCAATTTAATTCAAGGTCAAGGAAGGCGAAAATTTTAACCACCCCAGTACGATCTGCCGGACCTACGGGGCAGGCAGGCATACATTGAGTATTCCGCGGATTAAAATTTGAGCCTGACGCAGAGATTGGATAAAAGGGGGCGTTTTTAAAGGTCTCGAAAGGAGTTAAATTAATGAAAAAAGTGCAAGATTATTTCGTACCATGGATCGAGGGGATTAACATGTACATCTCCAATCATCTTGAACTGGCCTGGAGAGATCCCGGGCTTCACAGAATGATGTCCAACGAAAACCCTTATGAGCCTTCAGCAAGAGTTCTTGAGGCAATCAATGAATATGGCAAGAAGGCAAACCGGTATCCGGATCAGGGACTCATCGTTCGATCAGAAATTGCCGAGATAAACGGACTGGACGGCCCTGAAAACGTCATGATCGGCAATGGATCCAGCGAAGTCTTTGACATGCTTTTCAGGTGCTTTCTCGAGCCCGGCCAGGAGGTCATTCAGCATACGCCTTGTTTCGGCATCTACAAGTTGCGCTGTAATATTCTGGGCGGGAAACTTATATCCGTACCAATGATTTATGAGGACCGACAATTGCTCTTTGATCCGGATGCGGTCATAGACGCAATTACCGAGAATACCAAGGTGATTGCTATCGCGAATCCAAACAATCCCACAGGAAATTTTATGGACCCCGAAAGCTTTGTCAAAATAGCCGAGACGGGAATCCCCTTTGTCGTGGATGAGGCCTACGTTGAGTTTGGCGGTCCGGAAAAATCACAGGTGTCCTTGACCAAGACATACAAAAATGTCCTCATCACCCGGACGCTTTCCAAGGCATACGGGCTCGCTGGGTTGCGGTTTGGATATGCATTGGGGGACAAGGACGTCATCAGCCGGCTTTCAGCCACCCTCATCCCCTGGAATGTCGGTACCATCCCCATGTGGGCGGCTCTGGCTGCACTTAAGGATACGGAAGGCCTGCGAAAGAGGATAGAATTCAACAACAGTGAGATTGAGTTTATTGAAGAATCGCTGGCAGAAATACCCGGATTGACCATCTTTCATTCACATGGAAACTATATTCTCTTTGATGGAAGCGATGCCGGCAAGAAGGGGGCGGATATGGTAAACTTTGCCCTTGAAAAGGGTGTGCTCTTTAGACCCCAGGCCCCCATGTATGACCGCGAAGGATTCTTTCGGCTTACCATCGGCTCAAAAGAAGAGAATAGATTGGCCGTTGAGGTAATCAAAGAATTCTTTTCAACCCCAAGTACATAAAAGGAGGAAAAGACATGCCCATAGTAAATGCAAAAGAGATGCTTTTGGAAGCAACCAGGGGAAAATATGCAGTGGGTGCGTTCAATGTCACCAACCTCATACAACTGGAAGCGGTCGTGGAAGCCGCCATAGGGAAACAGGCACCGCTCATTATTCAGGCATCCGTTGCCCCGTCGAAATTTTTGGGACCCAACGTTATTGCCGCCATCTTCAAGACACTGGCGGAAACCGCACCCATACCCATCTGTTTACACTTGGATCATTGCAGTGATGTCGAATTCTGTAAAACATGCGCTGACGCAGGTTATACAAATATAATGATTGATGCTTCCAAGCAGGAATTCCAAGAAAATATAAGACAGACCAAAGAGGTGACCGATTATTGTCACACGCTGGGAAACATTTCGGTGGAGGGAGAGCTCGGGACGGTTTCCGGTATTGAAGATCAAGTCAAAGTTGCGGAAGACGAGGCGGCTTTATGTGATCCAAAAGAGGCATTGGAGTTTGTTGATCAAACCGGTGTGGATATTTTTGCGCCGGCCATAGGCACCGCCCACGGAGTTTACAAAACCAAAAACCCGAAACTGGATTTTGATAGACTCAAAAAAATTGCCGATCTGATAAACGGCAGCCAACCGAGAATTCCCTTGGTCATTCACGGCGGTACAGGACTGCAGCCGGATGTGGTTAAAAAACTGATATCTTTGGGGGGAGCAAAATTCAATGTCTCCACGGATTTGAAACATACCTTGATCAATACGACTTACGACTACATCTCATCCCACAGAGACGAATACAATCCCGGCAAAATTGATGCCGCCGTAAAAGAAGCCATTAAAGAGAAAATCGAATACTGGATCGATTTGCTGGGTAGCACGGGTAAGGGTTAGAGAAGAAACTCTGCAAGAGTCTGAAGTGAACTAAAGTTAATGAATACTGTCAATTATATAAAAACTGATTAGCGCTGCAAGCGCTTTCCATTACTTTAGGCACTTTAGGCATTTTAGATCACTTTAGGCACTTAATATACTGCAATATTAATCCCTTTCAGGAGTTACTAAATCAAG
>CALANC010000269.1 GCA_937925895.1 uncultured Desulfobacterales bacterium | reverse complement strand
ATTTAGTGAGAGCCATTCCGCTCGTTCTGGCCAAGATTCCCACCGCCCGCTTTTTCATTGTCGGTGGCGGTGAGTTGCTGGATGAGCTTAAAAATCTGGCTGTTTCTCTGGGATTAAAACAGGAACTCATATTTACCGGATTTCGTCGGGATGTTGGCGCATTTTATCAAATGGCCGATCTTTTTGTTATGAGTAGTGTACAGGAAGGCCTGGGCACCGCAGTCCTTGACGCTCTGGCTCTTGGCATACCGGTTGTAGCTACTAAATCGGGTGGAATCCCGGAAATCATTCAAAATGGAAAAAACGGGCTTTTGGTTTCTTCCGCCGACCCTGAGGCTCTTTCGGAAGCAATTGTAAAGATGCTTACTGAAGATGAACTGATAAAGCGAGTGACAAAAACAGGCAAATCGGTGGTGAAACACAAGTTCACCATTGATATGATGGTCGACGGAAATATCGATGTCTATCGTCAGATTTTAGAAGCTTCTTAATAACGTTTAATTATAGAATGAGAAGTAAATTATATGTTAAAAGTCGTTGTTCTTGCGAAACGCAATGCACAGCTGGGTAATCGGCTTACTATGCATGCACATCTATTGGCCTGCTGCCTTGAAAAAGGTTGTGCTTTTCTAAATCCAACGCTTGGAGATTATGCTGATTTCTTTTCATGCACGAGGGGACGTTTGCTTTTGCAGAAAGATTTATCTGTTGATAGGACTCCGACACCGATATGGATACGCAGCGTTATCTATTTTTGTGTGCGCATACTGTATCAAATGTCAAAGATCTCAAGGCTGCTACCGTGGTGCCCAATTCAATCTAGTAAAGCTACGCGTAATCCAGAAGGTACAGGGTTGATGGAATTTTTAAACCAGATAGATGCCAGGGGTGGACGATTGGCGCTGGTTCAGACTTGGAATATTCGAGAATATGATCTATGTGCTAAATATGCTGATACAATACGTTCAATTTTTACGCCTCTACCATATTTGAGACAGCGAGCTGATAAGAGATTGTCTGAGCTACGGTCTCGGGTTGATCTGGTGCTCGGTGTCCACATCCGTCATGGCGATTACCGAAAACATAAAGGAGGAGATCTTTTTTTCTCACCTCAGCAGTATCGAAGCTGGATGCTAGATTTTGCTAAAGCTTTACCGGAATTTAAAGTAGGCTTCGCCATTTGCTCAGATGCAAAACAAAAAGCCAAAGATTTTGTAGGGTTAGATGTCATTTTTGGTCCGGGAAACGATGAGGCTGACGACTATGGAAACAAGCGTACAGATTTTGCGAAGGATACAAGCATTGAAGATAATTACCTGCTGAGCCAATGTGATTATATACTGGGAACAGTGAGTACCTTCTGTTCTTGGGCTGCTTTTTGGGGCGGGAGGCCGTTACTTCAGGTAAGCTCCATAGATGAATATGTCACCCCTAATCGTTTTGCTATACCCATAGGTCCTGATTGAGTAGATTTGCATGGATGAGATATAAAAGGCATTTTTATACAAACACACAACCAAAGATCACTGAAGAAAAAATAGGGATGGATTTAATCAGAACGTTAAATGAAGAGCTTTTAGGTTCTAAAACAAAAAATAGCCCACTTTTTCCAAACATTACCCTTGAAACGATTTTTAGAAATAGCCTTAACTGTAAGTTAATAAAGAGTACTGAGAGACGACAAGTCTTTTATATTCAGACATCAAAAGGTGACTATTTCCTAAAACTCAGTCATCTGATTCGAACAAAAGACCGCTTACGCCATCGAATTCTCCCTTGGAGACGATGGGCAGAGTGGCGAAACTTACATAAGCTCATTATGCTGGGTGTTGAAACAGCAAAGCCGGTTGTAAAAGGAGAAAAACAGGGACTAAGGCCAACAAGTTTTTTTATAGTGACAAAAAAGGTCGACGGTACATCTCTGAATGAAAAAATAATTCCCGATCCTGAAAATTTAGGTAAGTTTTTAGCTACACTCCATCTAAGAGGAATTTATCATGCTGACTTCCATCCTGAAAATATAATAATAAAACCAAACGGTCAATCGTGCCTCATTGATGTTCAGGAGGTCTACATATTGCGGAGATTGCCAAGATGGTTAAGAGTAAGTAACTTGGGCAAGCTATTTTTTGGCTTCATTTCAAACCGACAAGAACACCCATGGCTCACGGAATTATTAGGCGCTTATAATCAACTGTTCAAAAACAAGGTAAAACTTTCGGAGGTCGAGCGTGCCTGCCAAAAGCACCGAAAGCGATACTATCGATCGCGGGCTAAAAGATGTTGTAAAAATAGCAGCGAATTTGCTGTTGTAAAACTCAAGGGGATTAATGGATACAAAAGAAAAGATTTTCAGTGGGGAAAAAAGGAAATTGAGGAAGCAATACAATTAGGAGAAAGAATAAAAGAAGACAGGGTGATCGCTTACAAAAATGTGTGTGTAAAAATTCATGAAAAGAGAATATTCCATCGTGATAGATGTTTAGCTTGCTGGATCAATTCAAGGGTGCTTGAAGTTAGGAGCATTCCAGTTCCAAAATCTTTGGGTTACTATAGAATAAATAAAAAAAGCTTTTTTTTCTCGGAGTTTATAAAAGACGGCACATCATTAAACGAGTATTTATCTTCAATAAGAGATATAAAGAATAAACGTATAGCTATTCGAAAATTGGCGCTTTGGGTCAAGAAAATTCATGATCGCAATGTATGGCAAAGAGATTTTAACTCCGACAACGTACTATACAAAAAAGGCAACTTTATATTGATAGATCTTGATAGTGTTAGAATTAAAAAGCTTTCGGAAAAAAGGAAAATTACTAACTTGTCCCAGCTAAATGCTTCTTTAAGTAACGCAATTACATATAAAGATCGGTTAAGATTTTTCCATTATTACTCATTAGAAGAAAAACCATCTTGGCACAAAAGAAGAAGTATTTATAAAAAAATTTGGGAGATAACAAGAACTAAAAAGACAGAATTTTTTGGCTTGGATCTTGATAAACTCAGTTGCCGAAAACCACTTTCTATTAGTTAGATGATATTCGTCATAATAATAGTTTAGAAGGGCGGGAGCGAACGGGATGGAAAGGTTAGCCTTTCGCCTTGGGAGCGCAACGTCGCGTTATATAAAATTGTGAGGCGATTTTATTATAGAGCTCGCTGCTCTGTTTTATGTTCAATTGAGGTTTAACTTAGGTAAGTGAAAATGGATATTATTGATGTAGTTATTTCCGCTTACAACTGGCCTGATGCTTTAAAAAAGACACTATTAGGATTTACACTACAAACATACCCATATTTCAGGATATTAATTGCTGACGATGGCAGTGATTCTGATACTATGGAAGCAATCAAAGCATTTAAAAAGAAACATACGATTGAAATAATACATTGTTGGCAAACAGATCGCGGGTTTAGAAAAGCCAGGATGATTAATAGGACAATGAAACTATCCAAAACCAGGCAGGTAATTTTTACTGACCAAGATACTATTCCCCATCCTGATTTCGTGAAAGAGCATCGTGAAAGATTTGTTCCAAACGGCATTTTAGTGGGAGGATATGTAAGATTGTCCGAAGAATTTACAAAAAATTTAGATTTTGAAAAAATAAAAAACAAGGATTATTTAACACAGGTACCTTTTAAGAAAAAAAGAGCATTATTATGGAAACATGTAAAGAGTCAATTTTATCAACTGAATCCGCTTCACAATCATAGACCTAGTATCATGGGGTTAAACTTTTCTATCGATAGACAAGCATTTTTAAAGGTAAATGGATATGATATGAATTATGAAGGATGGGGACAAGAGGATTCGGATTTAGCAAACCGAATTTGGAATTCAAGGTTTCCTTTCAAGTCATGCTGGCATCTATGTCTGGCGTTCCACCAATGGCATCCCGAAAATCCAACTAAGAAAGAAAGTCGAAATAGAAAATATTACAAAAGAGAAGATGTGCCTATTCAATGTAAAAATGGTTATCTGCAAGCCGACTATCCAACTGTTTTATCCTAACTCTGATCAGACGTAACCCATCTCTTTCAGGAATTGACGAAGATGATCTGCTCAGTGCCGTCAGACAATCTTCTCTTACTTCTTTAGGGGCATTTATTATTTTTTTCCTTTAAAGAGTTTCCCCCAGATAGATTTCTCCTTTTTAAGGCTACCGGCAACAGCCGTTACGTTTAGACTGGTATCAACACCCTCAAGCTGGTCAAAGCTGGAGTCTTTTTCAAATCCTTCCTTTATAGGATCCCAGTTATGTATCTGTTCAAATCCGCAATGTGACAGACAGAATTCAAGAAATTTTCTGTCAAACACACATTTGTGAAGATTTTCTGGATATTCTTGCTCTCCGCAAAGTCTTCCCAAAAGTTTTGGGTACAAAGGCAAAACCCCGTCCATGTAAATCTTACAAATCGCATTAAAATCCGGCACAGCTATTCTTGCAGTACCTCCCTGAATCAGCATTTTTCTGACAAGAAGTAGTACTCCAAGAACATCACCATCTCCCTGTCTAAGTTTTTTGCCGGGTGCGCCGAAATGCTCAAGGACATGCGATAGATATACCTCGTTGCATTGTCCTTCAAGACAGTTCGAAAGTTCCGGAAGAGTGGTCACAATATCAACAGCTTCTGTATTGCGTACGTCTACATTTATATATCCTAACTGCCTGACGTTCCCGCATCCGAAATTTATTTTAATCTCCTGGGGAGTAGGTAAATCTAATTTCTTATTTAATTTTAAATTTCTTTTAATCTCTCCGATTATATCATCCATCAATATCACCTGATTACATAAAACCTACTCTACAGCCTTACTTTAAAGCTTTCTGGCCCCTCGGAACGAGCAGCGGGTTAATTCTTTACGGCGAAGAACATACCGTGGTTTTCCTTGCGCCGGTGGGGTTCGACGCTTACGTAATACCCCTTGGTCCCCAAAAAAGAAACAAATTTTGCAATGCGCGTGCGAGGATCATGCTGCGCGACGTTGTGATATTCGCCGTGGATACGGTGAATACGTGCAAAGGTATGGTCGCTCGTCGCGTATAGAATGTCGTATTCCTGACCCTCTACGTCGATCTTAAGCAAGTCGCAGTGGTCTATTGTATGCTGGTCGAAGAGTTGATCCAGGGTGATGGCGGGCACCTCGTCGTATTTTCCCGACATTAAGCCACCCATTTCTTGAAAGCTTGAATATACGCCACTCAACGCATCTTTAACCGGACGATAGAGACGCAATACGCCTTCTTTTCCGGCAACGGCTTTGCATACCGGAGCGACGTTGCTTCTGGTTGCCACATTGCGTTCCAACCATGCAAAGTTTACGGGGAACGGCTCATATGCAATCACCCTGCGCGTAATCGCAGACACGCGTGCCGTAAACATACCTACGTTTGCACCAACATCTACGACGCACTCCCACCTTCCAGGAGGAATCTCCGAAACGTGGTATTCATCTCGCATGAAGATGCGATGAAACATGTGAAAATCGTTGTATACTCCGCGAATGAAAAGGTTGCACCCGTTACGCATCTTAACTTCAAGAATTTTTTCTTTTTTCCTCTTCTTTCTAAAGCGAACAATTTCCCAAGGATTTTCCGTCATGCGACGAAGCATAAAGTAAAAACCGATATCCTCTATGCGCACTTCATTTCTCCTTTATACCAGGTTTTGAGACCTTTTGAATGCTTAGTGACTCAATAATTATATTGGGAGATATTGAGTGTCAATTGTAAAAGGCCTAAACCAGCGGAACAGGAGGTTTTGAAACAGGTTTAAAAAGATTTCTTCTTTGTTAAGCATGCTCGGCCAGGTTCCAAAGATAGCGCCTCTTTGGACCCAGTCGGACCCGATTGATTAGTCGCAATCCGTTGTAACCGAGAATCTGTTCGATCTGGCCGTGTGTGTAATACCGGCGCCTGTAAGTTTCGAGTTTGTTTTGCTCTCTTTTTGAAATTACCGAAATCAAATGACGAAATGACAGCTGGTCAACTCCAAAAAGTGCCTGGAGCTTGCGGCGCAAAGTATAGGGGTGCATGATGTGGAAGAGGAATAAACCATCGGGTTTTAGAACTCTGGCTATTTCGGGCATTATGCTGCGAAACGAAGACTTGGGCATGTGTTGAAATACATGCATGGAATACACGAGATCGAAGCAGCCATCAGGAAACGGAAGATCACCGTTTTCCAGCACATGGAAGGAGAACTGTGAACCTTGGAGACGCTGCCTTCCGAGTTTCACCATCTCGTCCGATATGTCTATACCGTGGATCTTTCCGAATCGCCTGGAAAGGGCTTCCATCAAGCGTCCCACACCACAACCGTATTCCAAAACCCGCCAATCCGACATGTTACGCCCCTTGAAGAATGAGGCAATGGTGTTCGCATCTTCAACTCCGGTCCTCCGAAATTCCTCCTCTCCTTTCTCGCCTTTTACAGTGGACATGATTGCGTGTCTGAAATCTTCGCGGGCTCGAAGATTCCAATCTTTACGTGCCGATCCTGTCTGGTGATCTTTATTAGCCATTTGACAATACCTGATCCTAAAACAACAGAAAAATGACATTATGGTGCCATGTTGTCAATAGCAATTCAAGATCTCCGGCCTAAAATTTAGAGAATAATGGGGTGTACTCAATGACATTTTGATGGCAAAGGCCCTCCGAGGATATGGAAAGAAATTTTAGTGATGGTTGACAATTATATAAGAATAAGCAAATATTTGGCATAAAGATTTCAATTCCAACGATGTTTTTGGCCAAAATGGTCGGTATTATGTTGTAAATTTGAATGGTGCGAAAATCCACAGCTTATCGGAATAAAAAAGATTGTTTTCTTCGGCCGGTTAAATGCCTTTTTGGTTGAAGACATGCTCGTTTGCATATCATGAAGATCCTCCACATATTCGCTAATTATAAATGGACCGGTCCGGCAGATCCTGCTTTGAGTCTTGCCCGTGCGTTGCGGGGGAGGCATAACGTTACATTTATGTGTGGAGGTGCACCGCGTGGGCAGCAAAACCAAGTGGAAGAAAAGGCACACGAGTTTGGGGTTCCGGTGATTGTGAACAACGCACTTCGGAAACATTTAGAGCCGTTGACGGCATTTCATGCAATGAAATTTGCAGCACACATCCTAAGACATGATAAGGCTGATATAATTCACACCCACTTGTTGAATGACCATCTTATTACGGCTGCTGCGCTCTGGTTTACGCAAAGCAAACTTCCATTGGTAAGGAGCTACTACGAGGATAGCCGAACACGCTCAGATCGCATTAGGAACAAGATTCTCATGCGTAACCGCACGAAAGCGGCAATAGTATTCTCCGCAGAGTCTTTTAGAGGGGTACAAAAAATGGGTCTGAAAAAGAGCAGAATTCGCATAATTGATCCTGCTGTGGATGTGCAAAGATTCAGCCCTGACCGAAATCTCCCTGATATACACAGCAAGTTCTCCATTGGTTCGAGCGATTTCTTGGTCGGCATTGTAGCCAGGGTCCAGAGACATAGAGAATTCAATATTGTGCTTGAAGCTACTAGACGTGCTCGACACATTGTTCCAAATCTTCGTGTCTTGGTGGTTGGCAGGGGTACACACATCAATGAGCTCCTCATAGAGCCTGCACGGGCCATGGGGCTTTCCGACATTGTAAAGTCCGTGGGATATCTTGAAGGGGACACCTATGTCGGTGCGCTTGAAGCAATGTCTGCCAAGCTATTCATGGTGCCCGGCAGTGATGGTACCTGCCGAGCCGTGCGTGAAGCCATGGCCATGGGGAAACCTGTGATTGCGACAAGGAGAGGGATACTGCCGGAAATGGTGGGTGATGGTGTGGAGGGCATCATGATCGATCCTGATTCCGAATGCCTTGCGGAAGCCATAATCCGGCTAGCGACTTCGCCTGAACTTGTGAAGAAACTTGGAGAGAATGCCCTGAAAAAAGCACGCGAGCGGTTCTCTCTGCAACGTCAGGCAGAGAACACGGAGAAACTGTATCGAGAGGTCTTACAAACGCAAACCATTCGATAGGGAACTCCGGAGGACTTGATTGCCACCGGCACTCTGGTTAAATCATTCAATACCATCTCGGATTCTGAAAAACGAAGGATCGTGAGTGGTTTATTTCTACGATAAAAAAAGAATTTGATAGCATCAAGATCGAAGCAGGCCACAATGATAGATAGGAGTAGCATGTCAAAAAGAACGGCTTTCACTGCTTGTCTCATCACTTTCAACGAAGAAGACAACATCGAAGCGGCACTCGAAACGGTCGGCTTTGCTGATGAAATCATTGTTGTCGATTCGCACTCTACAGATCGAACTCGTGATATCGCTTGTAAATTTCGTGGTAGCAGTCATGATGGTAGAGAAGTGAAACCACGAATTATCGAGAGAGATTGGCCGGGTCACGTTGAACAGAAGAACTTTGCCATCGATCAAGCACAGCATGACTGGGTCTTATGCCTTGACGCGGATGAGCGCGTTTCTCCCCGGCTGCGCCAAGAGATTGAGACTGTGTTTGCCACGGATTCACCCGAATTCGACGGGTATACAATGCCTCGAAAGACTTACTATCTAGGGCGCTGGATTCTAAGAGGAGGCTGGTATCCAGACCGTAAGCTTCGTCTGTTCCGAAAAAGCTGCGGAAGATGGGGTGGTGTTAATCCTCATGATCATGTAAGGATCGAAGGCCGTACACAGGATTTTAAAGGAGATCTATATCACTATAGCTACCACGATATTGCGGATCACATACGAACGATCAATAACTTCACAGACATCGCTTCCATAGAAAAACAGAAAAGACGTATTCAACACCCTCTATTGCGGATGCTAATCCAACCCCCTTATAAGTTCTTCAAGATGTACATTCTCAAACAAGGTTTCCGGGAAGGCATCCAAGGCTTAATTATAGCAATCCTTGGAATGTTTTACGTTTTTCTGAAATATGCCAAACTCTGGGAGCTGAAGCTTCAAAACAGGAAGAAAGCAACCGAAGATGATTTCCAGACATCAGGTTTTTCCAAGGATTCTGCTGACGATCTTTAATTCTTCGGGCCGACCTACGCCGATGCTTTGGTATTGGGTGATTACGACATGAACCGGTATGTCATTTTTAAGCAGACGGAGTTGTTCGAGCTTTTCTGTTATTTCCAGGCCACTCGGACCGAGTTCAACGAATTGTCTTAATATGTTCATTCGAAAGCCATACAGGCCGATGTGTCAGTAGAACCCGTGACTTTGTTCGCTATGATTATACGGAATCAGAGCACGGGAAAAATACAGGGCTCTGTCGCTTTTTGAGAAAACTAATTTGACCCGGTCCGGGTTTTTGGCTTCTTTTGTATCGATTTTTTTTCGCTAGTGTGGTTACCTGGACATTTGAAGATTTGAACGGACGAATAAGTTCTGTTAACATATCCGGTTCCAGAGTGGGTTCATCACCCTGTATATTGACCACAACAGCATCTTCCGGCACGTTAAGCAGTTGCGCTGCTTCCAAAACCCTGTCCGTTCCGCTTGGGTGATCGTCTCTTGTATTAATTACCGGAATTTTTAGCTTTTTTGCTTCAGAGGCAATCCGGTAGTCGTCAGTGCCCAGAACGATCTTCGAAAGCTGCGGACACTCGCTAGCCCTTTTGTAAACATGCCAGAACATCGGCCTGCCGCCAAATAAGGTCAAAGACAAATATGGTTTACACAGCGCCTATTTTGTCTTAGTGCCCACCAATAGCCATCTGGGCAAAACAGGCAAACCAAACTACCGTGCCTGGCCGAAGAACATTGGCGGAACTCATGCAGATGATGTCTGAGAACGGAATGCACGGGGTCTTCATTGGCGGCAAAGGTGAACAAGCCTTCTTCGAAAGATTGGGGCCCTTGCCACCGGGGATTGTCTCTTTGGTCGGGCAAACCAGCTTGCCCGAGTTAATCGGATTGATCCAGGTCGCTCGGGGTGTGGTTTCCACCGACACCGGGCCATCACATATCGCCGCCGCTGTGAATACACCCGTCTGCACCCTCATCGGACCGACCAATTTCAAACGCACCGGACCGTACAATACGGATAACAACAAAGTCCAGATAATGAGTGCAAAACTGCCCTGCAGTCCTTGTTATCACACTGAACGGTTGAAAAACTGTAAGAAAAACAAATGCATGTACGCCATCAAGCCAGCCAATGTACTGCAAACAATGTTGGCCGGAAAATAAAACCTGTGCGTATCAATCGCGTCTTTGCAACCGTAATTTCCGTCAAGCACCAATGCTGTTACCATTGTCCACACCGCCTGCCCCGTGAAAAGCTTGACCTATTTCTATGGGGTCAAGCTCACATTTTAATCCGCCCCAGGCGGGAAAATCCTCGAAATACTCAATGTTATCGAATGATTAAAACCTATGCCTTTCTTGAACTCAGCAAAATTGAATATTTCGAAACCGGCTCTTTATTATATATCTTGAATTCAAATAATAAGTGCAACGGTTATTCATGCTTCTTTATTGGATTTTAGGTTGAAAAATATATCATTCGGTGTTGCATTTATGAGTTGAATTCAGGTATTTATAGATGCCGATATTTAAACACTATA
>CALANC010000268.1 GCA_937925895.1 uncultured Desulfobacterales bacterium | reverse complement strand
ATCAAATTGGGTTGATAAAGTCGCAATTTGAGGAAACCGTAATTTTATTTTTCGGATTATTTTGACTTTATAGATGGAATGAAATGTAGTGACTCTCGGGGAGAAATTGGGGTTAATCGTTTTCCAATAGAGAGCTTATCGCTGAATCATCGATTCCCATTTTGAACTTGATACCGATCCCGTCGTGACTAGCTCTGATAACCTCACCGATGACCTTTATCGTTTTTTCATGTTCAATAAGCGGGATGCTAACGGTAATGTTTTCACCGATAGGTACTGGTTTTTTGGTATTAATAAACGCTCCCCAGGAATTTATGTCAGTGATATAATCCATATAGGTGACATCCCTATAAGCGTATCCAATCTTTTTAAAACATGCTTGCCTTGGGAGCTTTCTTCTTTCCCTGATTGGTTTTTTCTTTGTGCGGTCGTTCATGTCAATTCCTTACTCTATTTTTTTCGATTAATCAATACTGGGTTGAAACAGAACGTTCAATTTGCCCGGTTTTCTCACGAGACTGAGCGACTCAGGAACAAGGCATTCCAGGCCGAAGGCGTAGTATTTTACTTCGAGGGCTGAATAACGCAGTTCCTGTGTTGCTCTGGCTTGCCTTTGGCGAAGAATTTATTTTTTAGTGGTACAATATTCATCAAAACAGAATGTCTTTGATCAAGGGCACCCAAGTTTAATATAATCTCCTAACTGTAGGCCGTTTCTTTTTTGTTTTCAAAACCAAAATAAATTCTTCATGAGAAATGCGGGTTAGGGGGAAGCACTGTAGCTGTTGAATATAGCACGAGTAATACCCTGAATGCCTTGACTTTTCACTTACTGAATGTAAAATTAGGCATATGAAAGAAAAAAAATTCCATACCAGCCGCAAAAGCGTATTTCGTGGGCCGGTTTCAGTTATTATGCAGGTGCATATCTTAATCTATGTTCTGTTGTTAGCCGGATGTGCTTATTTTATCTCATCCGCAAGTGTCGAAATGACCGAAAATTTGACTCATGCAATTTTAGATAACAACGATCTGGCAACCGTGAAATCCGGTGCTCCGGCCTACCTGCTGATGGTTGACAGCCTGTTGTATCGGGATCCGCACAATGATTCTTTGCTTCGTGCCGCGGCTACCATATATACAGCTTATACCGATGTATTCGTAAAGGACAAGAAAAGGGCTAAAAGGCTGACAGACAAAGCGCTCAATTATGCTTTCAGCGCCATGTGCGCTCACAGACCAGACATGTGTTCACTCCGGCAGAGCGGTTTTCAAGAATTTGAGAATTTTATCTCAAAATTAAATGTTAACGATGTTCCGGTATTGTTTACCTTGGGATCGGCCTGGGCCGCATGGATTCAGACACACCGGGATGACTGGAATGCGGTTGCTGAATTATCCCGCGTCGAAACCATTATGGAACGAATTGTAGAATTGAATGAATCTTATCAGGATGGCGCAGCCCATTTGTACCTGGGGGTTCTATCCACATTGCTTCCACCGGCACTGGGAGGAAAACCGGAAGTGGGGCGATCCCATTTTGAGAGAGCGCTGAACATTTCAAAACAAAAAAATTTGATGATAAAAGTGGTATATGCCAAGCAGTATGCCCGTTTGGTGTTTGACAGAAAACTTCATGATCGTCTGTTGCAAGAGGTTCTCAAAGCCGAGCCCGAGGTTCGTGGATATGTACTCAATAATACGCTGGCTCAGAAAGAAGCCCGGGAGCTTTTGGATGGTGCCGAAGACTATTTTTAGCATAGGAATGAGGTGGAGCATGTTTAAGTTCATGCGAATTGTGATGGTACTTCTTCCCGTTATGTTGGCAGGGAAGGCTCAGGCCGTTAGGTTTAAAATTGCCACCCTGTCACCGGAAGGGTCGGTTTGGATGGAAAAAATGCGGGAAGGTGCCAAAGAGCTGTCCAATAGAACCAACAACCGGCTGAAAATAAAATTCTACGCTGGCGGTGTCATGGGCGATGACAAGGCCGTACTGCGCAAGATCCGCATCGGCCAATTACACGGCGGTATGGTTGTCGGTGGGAGTTTATCCACGTATTATCCCGACAACCAGATTTACAGCCTGCCGCTGGTATTCAAATCCTTCGAGGAAGTTGATTATGTTCGCAAACATCTGGATCAGCGCATTATCGAAGGAGTTGAAAAAGGCGGGTTTGTTACGTTCGGGATCGCTGAAGGCGGCTTTGCCTATGTGATGTCGAAGAATGTCATACAAACGGTCGATGATTTGCGTCAACAAAAGGTCTGGATTCCGGACAACGATCCGATGATCCTGGAAACCATCAAAGCCTTTGATGTTACTCCCATCCCGCTTTCCATTGCCGATGTAAGGGCCGGCTTACAAACCGGGCTGATCGATACCGTCGCGACTCCGCCTATCGGGGCTATTGCGTTGCAGTGGCATACCCAGGTTAAATACTTGATGGATGAACCGTTTTTATATATCTACGGTGTCCTGGCGGTGGATCGCAAGGTATTTGCCAAACTGTCCCAGGAAGATCAGCGGATCTTTCGTGAAATAATGGGTCGAATCTTCAAAGAGGTGGACCAGCTTAACCGCCAAGACAACGTCAAAGCCATGGAAGCGTTGCGTAGACAAAAGATTGAATTCATCAAGGTACCGGACGAATCGCTGACAAAATGGTACAACGACGCCGCAACAGTTCCCAGACGGCTAATTGAAGCCGGTAAATTAACACAGGGTATGGTTGATACCCTGGAAACGCTTCTCAAAGATTATCGTGCCAAACAAAACAATGCCAAACAATGAAAGTCTCAATAGATCCTTTTTAGAACACTCCCGAAAGATCCTGTATCGGTTGGAGGACGGCGTACTGGTAGGGTTGCTTCTGCTGATGATCGGCATGGCGGTCACACAGATTTTTTTGCGAAACCTGTTTGATACCGGCATTGTCTGGAGCGAAGTTTTGACGCGCATCCTGGTACTGTGGGTCGGTTTAATAGGAGCGATGGTGGCGAGCCGGCAGGGCAACCACATCACCATTGATATCCTGAACCGTTATCTGCCGAAAAAGGCCAAAACGGTAAGCAATTTTGTGATAGAAATATTCACCTCCTTGATTTGTTCCGTCGCAGCTTATTACAGCGTGCTGTTTGTCCGGATGGAATATCTTGACGGTGGCGCTGCCTTTGCGAACATACCTGTCTGGATATGTGAAGCCATCATCCCTTTTGCCTTTACGGTGATTGCGCTTCGCTATTTTATATTGTCGCTTGAAAACCTAAAAGAGATTGTCAGCGCCGGATCGTGACTCCGTACATTTTCACCTTCATATTGATCTTACTCGCCCTTTTGGGAACTCCCCTCTTTGCCGTGATTTTAGCGGTTGCCATGCTTGGATTTCATTACCTTGATGTTAACCTGACGGTGATTGCCATCGAAATTTATCGGATTGCAGGCACCCCTGTTTTGGTGGCCCTGCCGCTGTTTACCTTTGCCGGCTATATATTGGGAGAAAGCCGGACATCTCACCGCGTCGTCCGGTTAACTCAGGTATTTCTCTGCTGGATGCCGGGCGGCTTAGCCATTGTTGCTTTTATTACCTGTGCCCTCTTTACCGCCTTTACTGGAGCATCGGGAGTAACCATCGTCGCGCTGGGCGCTTTGCTGTATCCGGCATTGATCGAAGCCGGATACCGAGACAAATTCAGCCTTGGCTTGGTAACCTCATCAGGTAGTCTGGGACTGCTGTTGCCGCCCTCGCTGCCGCTCATCCTTTACGGCATCATCGCCCAGCAGATAAGCATTGGTGAAAACGTAGCTATCAGTGACCTGTTTATAGCCGGCCTTCTCCCCGGGCTTTTAATGATTGTTCTGTTGTCTCTGTGGAGTTTGGGAGAAACTCGCCGGAATCCCATCTCCTGTCCGGCATTTTCGGGTCGGGAAGCCATTTCCGCTCTTAGGGAAGCCATATGGGAAATCCCGCTGCCATTTTTTGTTTTGGGCGGCATCTACGGCGGATATTTTGCCATATCAGAAGCTGCAGCGGCCACTGCTATGTATGTGCTGGTGGTGGAAGTGTTCGTCTATAGGGAGATCAAGATTTCACAGCTTCCGGCCATTATGCGAGAGTCCATGGTGATGGTGGGGGGAATTCTGTTGATTCTCGGCGTGTCGATGGCATCAACTAATTTTTTAATCGATGCTGAAGTTCCCATGCGACTGTTCAATATCATTCAGTCACACGTCACGGACAAGATTGTCTTTTTGATCTTGTTGAATCTGTTATTACTGATCCTCGGGGCCATCCTGGATATCTTCTCAGCCCTGGTCATAATGGTTCCCATTATACTTCCCGTAGCGACCAGTTACGGTGTGGATCCGGTTCATTTGGGAATTATTTTTCTGGCGAACATGCAAATCGGTTATTTTACGCCTCCCGTCGGCATGAATCTATTTATTGCCAGCTACCGGTTCAACAAACCCTTGCCCGAACTATATCAGGCTGCCATACCCTTTATGATCGTGCTGTTTGCAGCGGTTCTCCTTATTACTTATTGGCCGGCATTGAGTTTGGTGTTACTGCAAAGATAACCTGAGACCTTCACTTAAGATTTGAACTCGATAAAGATATTCCTTAGCTGCTTGCCATCGCCTATTTTTTCGTCTTCCCATTGAAAAATCCGGCAATCGTCGGTTTCGCTGGATGGCGTCGCACAGCTGATGAAAGGCATAAGCGGATCACCTGCAACGGATTTATAATAAAAGATCATTGCTTTTTCACTGGGGAATTCATCAAATTCCAACAGCTGATTAAAGAATATGGTAGCGTCTCCTTCAAAAAAGCCGCTCGATTCCTTTAACTCATAAATTCTATTTTTGAACATTTGGATAGCCGTTTTTTTCTCTTTGGCTTTGATTAACAAATTGAATTCACCGTGCCTTCTATCTACTTCTGACTTTTCTTGCTGATTCGTTATGTAATGAAAGTTTCCGATGTAGACCATTCTTATTTTTCTCCTTTTTTTTAACACATTGCCTGGTATCAGGGTTCAGGGTGAGTTTTGATTTCCGTCCCCCAGGAGTAGACAAAAATCTTGGTGGCAATTTTTGCTGCCGTAAATTCAGAGACGTTCGATCCGTCTATCTTTACCAGTTCATTAATATCAGCAGCAACGATCTTTTTCTTCCTGCTGACTTGTTTAATTAGTTGTACGGTCTGCCGGTAAGAGAGCCCCCCTGGTTCCGGCGTACCGGTTCCGGGGATAACCGAGGGGTCAAGACCGTCAAGGTCAATTGTCATATAAACTCTCGAAGGCAGTCGAGCTATGACCTCTTCAATCCAGCTATGATCCATAGGATCGATCATATGAGAAAAGAGAGGCAAAAGGTTTCTGCTGGCTGCAAATTCCGCTTCTTCCTGTGAAAAGGAACGTATCCCAACCTGTATCGCCGGCAGCTTCATATCCTCAACGATTCTGCGCATGACACAGGCATGGTTGTAACGGCTGCCTTTCCAGGTATCTCTCATATCAAGATGCGCGTCGATCTGGAGCACGCCTATATCAGGGTAAATATCGGATGCCGCCTTGATCGGCCCTATGGATATGGCGTGGTCGCCTCCGAGGGAGAGGAGAAATTTATCCCGCGCCAATATATTTTTCGCCGTCATTTGCATTTGGATGACGGCATTTTGCGGGTCGTCAGATGGAAAGAGTGGTTGTGCTGTATGAATTTTCAGTGAACCCCAATCGACAAGCTCCTCCTCATCCATGCGTTCAAGATGACAAGATGCATCAAGAATGTATAAGGGTCCTTTTTTACTTCCGGTCCCGTATGAAGGTGAATTTTCGTAGCATAGCGGCAATACGACGATCCTGGATCGATCAATATCTTCAACTTGAATTTCGTTTCCGCCGAAAGGTTTGAATTCTTTTTGGTCCATTATTTTACAAACAATGCCGCTGCCACGACGGTTGTCCACAGATGACCTTCAGCGCCAAGGGCGGCCTGGCTGATATGTTGGGATTCGACGATTTTACCGCTCATTTGATAGACTTCACGGCGTTCATCGTAGTCTTCATCAGAATCGAATTCTATACCCAACGTATTGGCAAGCATGGAAGCAGCTAAATCTTCCGCATATTCTCCGGCTTCAATTTCCGTCTGACCGAAACCGTTGTGCTCTGAAAGATAGCCGTATCGTCCATTTTCTGCAGGCAACGCCAGACCAATGCTCGCTACAACCCGTCTGCCAGGTTCGTTAATTTGTTCCCTTGCCATGACGCAATGGGTGATTTCTCCGGGTTCAAGCAATGACAAACCGGCATCTATATCGATGATTTTACAGTGTGGCGGGAATATAGACGATACTTTTACGAGGTTGAGATGAGCAATTCGGGCGGTGCGTAAAGCTTTCTCGAAAGAAGCCAATTTTTCTTTATCTGTTCCAACCCCTTTGGTGAAAAATAAGTATCTGGGTACGTACATTCGATCTCCCTTTTATATTCGTTCCTCCGCAAGCCACGCTTCCAACGTCGGGGGAGGATGAACGGATCCTGAAACCGGTTTCCACTCGCAAAAAGCGTTCAGCTCAACCCCTTCTTGAATGACGGATACCGGCCGATCAGACGAGACGACGATGATAATAAGGTTACGGCGAACGGCAGAAAACCGAAGTGCTGAGTTAAAGCGTGCCCCACGGGCTCTATTTTCGCCCGGAATGGTACGACCGTCCAGCAGGCAGGCAAAACCATGGAGTTTCAGATCAGCCCCGATATGCAGGGCACCGTCGACCTTTGCCAGCGATAGGGACAGCTTCAGTAAGTGCTCCTGCGTCAGATCTAAAGCCTCAACAAGTTTTTGCCCTGAAATATCTTCAGGTTTCTCGTTAAAATCAATTACCAGCGTGCAGCCATACTTGTATTTTTCGGCATTGTGAACAATTATAGATATGAGTTTAAACAATTTATGCCGCGTCGTGGGATCAAGCTTCGATTCGAGTAGAACCTCTTCCACTTCAACCAATTTTGCTTGACGCGTCGTTGAATGAAATCTACCGTCGGAAAAGCTGCATATTATATTTTCGTTTAAGCTCAGAAAGCCATGCCCGCCTTTGAAATCGGCGACAATACGAAACTGCTCTAAATTGTCGGGCACAATTCCAACAATGGTTTTTCCGTCTGAAACAAGTACGTTATCCGAATCCTCAACAGTCTGCAGAAGCTTTCGAACATGCTTGAAATTGGTAAGGTTTGGTTGTTCCAAGAGCGGGAAACGGACCAGGAATTCTATTTTTGCCAGGGTCGTGGATTCGAGAAAGACCAATTTACCATGCGGCCATTTGCCCTCTTCCAGGGTTTTAGAGATTTCCAGAACGGCATCCAAGATTGGATAAGCCCGAATCGTGGTGTCCCATCCCAGCATGATATTCATTTGATCGACAATATAATCTCGAACCGCATGGGTGGCGTATCCGCGAAGAACATACCCCGACGTTCCGGTGTAAAGCGAATCATGAGTAGCAAAATCATGGGAGAGCAACCATGTTGCATGTTCAAGCCAACATTCTGTGGGACCGGTGGAACACATGTCCGGATGATGCTCCGTAAACCACATCTGATAATAAATGGAGCTGGATCTCCCGCCGTAAGATATAAGCCCAGCAAGTTGAAGATTTTTCTCCGGGTATATTTGACCCGGGTGTTTCATCTCAAATTTGTTTGGACTGGTTTTTCGCCAGCTGTCTGAGTCCAGATAAAGCTCTTTGAATATGGGTTCGTGGCCATGGAGAAGGTGTTGAGGATCATAAACATGTATAGGATCATCCGGGTTGACGGCATAAATCAAAGCCGCCCGGCTGGACCCGGAAAAGTGGGATAGGCCGTCCCGCAGTCCGTCAAGGGTATGAAAGAGATACTGGTTTCTGATTGAATCCTTGACCATTATATCCTCCCACGGGGTGTTACCTAAAAAGAGTAACTCTCATTAGCAATTAAAAGACCTAACCTTCATACAGCACTGCCAGTATCGTCGCTTTTCCACTTTTGGAGGCAACCAGGTGGGGAGTCGTCGACAGATAGTAGGCACTATCTCCAGGTTCGAGATAATATTTGTCTTCTCCTAAATACAGCACCACAACACCATCTAAGGCATAAATAAATTCTTCGCCGTTGTGCACCGATATTTCTAAATCGGGGTTTTCTTCAAGTTGGACGATAAAGGCTTCCATGTGGCGCCCTTTTACTTCAGGGGCAAGACTTTTGTAAGTGTAAACCTGTTTTTTACCTTTTTGAGAGGTGGATCTGGAAACAACCTTTTGTTCGTTTTTGCGTGTTATGGCATACATTTTGTCGCCAACACCCGAAACAAGGCGGCTGAAAGCACTGTCAAGCGCTTTGGAAAGCTTCATAACCGTGCCCAGCTGAGGTTGTACTTTACTTGTTTCTATGTTTGACAGCAATTCCACATCAAATCCGGTAAGATTTGAAAGCTCATCCAAAGAGAGTCCTTTTTCTTCTCTTAATGTTTTTATTCGCTTTCCGATTTCTTCTACACCGGTCGGGGTTGATTCAGATATGTCGCCGGTGAGATCTTCAAAAAAGTCAACGTTGATGTGCGGTTTTTTCTTTTTTGTTTCCATTTTTTACTCCTAAGCAGTTTAGGCAAGATTCTTTACTGCCTTTCCGTCATTTCTCTCGGTATTCGACCGGAATGGACGGACTCCGACCGGAGGCGCCTTCCGACAATCCTTTCAACCATCCGTCCTATCTTGAGCACGTGATCTACATCGACACCCGTATCAATGCCCATTTCGTCCATCATCACCACCATATCCTCGGTTGAGACAAGGCCGACAATGCCCGGATCCTGGTAATAGTATTCTCCGGTTCCTGGTACGGGTATGCCGTCTATGAAGTTGG
>CALANC010000267.1 GCA_937925895.1 uncultured Desulfobacterales bacterium | reverse complement strand
GGCACATCAGGAAACAGTTCTGACAGACTGAGAGAAATAGCGACAAAAACGAGAACCACTAAAGCCAATGTAGCAACAGCTCTCCAGATGATATCCTGGGGGCTTGAGGTTAATGATTACGGGAATGCCATAATTGACGAGGATGGCAACTTTATTAAGGTTAAGGATCAGGGCGTCACAGAACAAATGTGGCAAGAAATGGTTGCATACGCAGAATCTAAAGGGCTTAAAGGCGGGAACTTTAAAAAACTCAATTTGCCTTTTGAAAACAAACTTCTAGGACAATCCCTGGAGGTCAAAGAAAGAATGATAAAACGTGTTGAAGATTTCGTATATGGCATGCTTGTGAATGTATTTAATTCCCAAGATACTGCACCTTTTGTTATCCATGAGATTAACAAGAGGGGGATCTATGATCCTGGTCCAAAAACAGAAAGAATTGAGGATCCAGATAATTGGACGAAGGAGAAGATCATTGAACGGGCGAAATCGATCACTTCAGACAAGGGAGCTGAAGGGGATTTCGACGATTAGGATGAATTTGAGAAAGAAAAAATTTTGCCATTATTGCAGGAATGTGCTCATTGAAAAGTTCTTCGAAGGGAGGCTGCGACTTTTTTGTCAACGCTGTAATGAACCTATATACGAGAATCCCATTCCTGCCTCCTGCTTGGTTGTGACAGATAGCACCGACAGGGTGCTTTTGGTAAGACGGAGCGTGGAACCAAAGAAGGGGTTCTGGTGCCTACCGGGCGGATTTATGGAGCTTGGTGAGACGCCTGAAACAGCCGCGCTAAGAGAACTTAAAGAAGAAACCGGGCTCGACGGCCAAATCGAAATGCTTCTCGGCGTTTACTCAAATCCCAGCCAGCTGTATCATACGGTTCTCATGGTCGGGTATCTTATTAATACTTATTCGGGCATCCCTATTGCCGGTGATGACGCAGACGAAGTGGCGTTTTTTCATTATGATGAACTACCGGAAATCGCCTTTGAGAGCCACATGAAATTCATAAAAATGTACTATCTTGCATGAAAATTGATGAGAATCTTTCTGTAAATTGATTAAATCTTTGACTCGAGCAAAATTCAGGTGCTGTTTTAACAGATACTCTAAATCGTAAATTCAACGCACCTTAAATTTTTCTTTGGCTTTTTCCCACCATATGTCCAACGCTTCCTGTGAAACCGATTCTAGGCGGCTTCCACTCTTGTTGATTTGTTTTTCCATGTAGTTGAAGCGTTTTTCAAACTTTTTTATAGCATCTCTCAAAGCGTTTTCAGGGTTGATTTGAGCAAATCTGGCTACATTCACCATAGTGAAAAGGATATCCCCAATCTCCATAGCCAAAAGATCTTGATCCTTTTTATTGTTTTTCTGTTGTTCGAGTGCGGCTTTCAATTCAGACCATTCCTCTTCAACCTTATGCATAACCCCGGAAATATCACTCCAATCAAATCCGGCTTTCGATGCTCGTTCGGAAATACGGAATGCACGCATCAAGGCAGGCAATCTGGAAGGAACCGACTCAAGAATGGAAATCTCAGGAGACTGATTCTTTTCCTGCAATTTAATCTTATGCCATCGTTCTCTTATCTCCTCTAAGCTAATTGCTTGATCCTGGTCAAAAACATGGGGATGGCGCCGGGTCATCTTTTCTAAATTTTGTTCGATAATTTCTTTGACGTTAAAGTGCCCCATTTCACGGAACAGGCTGGCCAGAAAAAGTATGTGAAACAATACATCCCCAAGCTCTTCACAGACCCCCTCGGGATTATCCGATTCAATGGCGTCAAGCAGTTCATATGTCTCTTCTATCAGGTAATCAGCTATGGTTCGTGGCGTCTGTTTCCTGTCCCAAGGACATCCATTTTCACCCCTTAAGGTCTCAATCAATTCAAGTATGGCATCGATTCCCAAATTATTTAACCTCCAACACTAATGTTCGTACCTGAAGCTCTCTGATGCCGGCACCGCATTTGTCATATCGCCTTGAAGAAAATGGCATGACCTGATTGCGATCGCTTCAGATATAATTAAATTTTTTCTGAAAGCTTCCAGTGCCAAATTTAATTATTCCTGAAGCTCTCTGATGCCGTTCAAATGCAGACGCAGTCAATGATTTATGTTTTTTTCTTCCAGGATTTTTTTAATGCCGCTATTTTATCTGAAAATGCTTTCTTCATATCTTTGGATACGACTTTAGCCATCTTCTCAGAAACCAGTGTTACATGAGGGGCTAGAAGGGAGTCTTTTACTACGGGAGCATTCTTGGGGAGAAAGGAGGTGAGGGTAAGCAACAGAACCGATGCGATCAATATTCCTTTAATTGCGCCAAATCCGGCACCACAAATCCGATCGGTCCAACCCAAGAAAGCTATTTTGAGCAGGTAATTGATGATGATACCCAGTATGCTGATAATAAGGAAAATTCCACAAAAAATAATAAAAAAGCTTATTATGTTAAGGTATCCGGTGTTGGTAATCCATTTTGACAAGGCTTTAGCTAAGATCTGATAATAAGTAAAGGCCGCGTAGAAACCACCCAATACGCCGATTAAAGAAGATATTTCTTTTATAAGTCCTCTGAAGATTCCCCTTATTACACAATAACCTAAAATAGTTACGATAATAATATCAAGAAAGTTCACTTTCCTCCTTAATTAGGCTTTATGGTGAGACCAAAATATGGCCAATTATAAAAATGAGAATTAACAAAGCACATATTTTGAGTCAAGAGATTTTTCTTTTCAAGTCCTGTAAGAATTTGAAGTTTGCATTCGTTCAAATAAATATGGTATGTGGAGAATCAAAAAAACAAAGGAACACCCATACTAAAACTCCTTAGCCCAAAACATGGATAAA
>CALANC010000266.1 GCA_937925895.1 uncultured Desulfobacterales bacterium | reverse complement strand
GATAGCATGAGGAGGATCAAAAAACCGATGATTTTTCTTCGCATATCCTTCCCTTGTATAATTATGTCCCAACCACTTCTTCATCCTCAATAGCCAGGATATTTTTGGAATAACTTATTCCCGTAGTCTCAGCCACTCATTTCTCTTCGATTATCTGGCAAGGTTAAGGTATTCGTTTCTAATCTCATTATCGGTCGCGTGGGAGATCGTCGAACGACTTCGTCAAACCCGGCACGAGTGAATGCTTTGGTGATGCCGGTCCAGGCAAAGGCCGGCGGGATGTCTTTCTCCGGTTTGGGTTCCACAGGATAACCTTCCACTAAATTTGCACCTTGTGATTTGGCATACGTTGCTGCAGCCCGCAGAAGTTCCGTTGAAACACCTCTTTTTCTATACGATTTATCAACAAAAAGACAAGCAACAGACCAGCAGGGACGATCATCAACTGAACTGAGTATGCGGGATCTTGATAGGGCGGGAAAGCGACTTCTGGGTGCAACAGCACACCATCCAATCGCTATTTTGTTATGGAAGGCCAGGATACCGGGAACTTCTCCTGAATCCACAATGGCCTTCATGGCAAGTTTGTTGCCCGTACCCTTTTGTGAATCAAACAGTTTTTTAGGAAGACGCCAAAGCATGCACCAACACCCACCACATGCCCCTCGTTCTCCAAACAGAGATTCAAAATCGTCCCATAGGTCTGTTGTCAGTGGTTGAAAAGATAATTCCAAAGACTCGGTTTTTTGGTTATTATCAGTGCCCATGGCAGATACCAAAACCCCGTCAAGGCGGGACTCGGTTTGGCCCCTTAATTCTGTTTTGTTTTCATTTTGGCAATAAATTCTTTAAGCTCATCTGCTTCATCTGAACCCAGATCACGCAGGATTTGCAACTCCTTTTCAGCCAAATCAAATTTCCCCATCTCTGCATAGGCCTCGCCAAGGTATTCATGTGCTTCGGCTAAATTAGGATCAAGCTTAATGGCTTTTTTGTAGGCCTTTATTCCCTTTTTAAAATCCCCTTGTTTCCGGTAGCTATATCCCAAATTGCTCCATGCCTCGGCATATTTGGAGTCAGCCTTTACCGCTTTTTCGTAATTTTTCGCGGCTTCTTTGTAGTTCCCGGCCTCTTGTAGAACGTGACCTTTTTTAAAGTACACATTGGCGTCCAGGCGTTTTTCGGCTGCAGATTTACTGGGTTTTATAGACGCTCCGGCAGCCAACACATTCTGATTCAACAGGCAGAATAGGGTGAATATTAATAGGGTTAACATTTTTATTATATTTACCAGATAAGCACTGGATAGTATTGACGTTTTCATATTTCCTCCTATAAACGGTGACGTGTCAAAGGTATATCAAGCATATAAAATAAATGCTTTTCAAAGCGTTAACGTAATGTTTGTTAATTGAACCGTTAAAATAGACATTAATCATTGCCAAAGAAAGATCAAGGTTCTTAGAGACCAATTTAAAACGCCCTCTTTCACTCAACTTTTGTGTCAGGCTCAAATTTTTATCCGCGGAATACTCAATGTATGCCTGTGGTTAAAATTTTCGCCTTCCTTGAACTTGAGCAAAATTGAACATTCTAAAGTGGTCTCCTTGGATCAGGGGTGATGTCTATTTGAGGAAGGCATCTCGTTTATTCGACCATGGCTAGTATGCCTGGAAGGGGTGTGGGTGAGAAATTCCCAATATAAGCCGGCAAAACAGCGCCCTGCGCTCGAAGCCAGTTTACACGTGTCACCACAGAAGCGCCAAACAAAATGTTCATTGCCACGGTAACTACTTCTCGGTTTTCTGGCTTTTCGAGAAAAGACCCTTTGATCCACTGGTTAAATGAACCCATAGCCGGACCGCACCATATCTGATAATCGATCTTTCTGTCTGGGTCTCCGGAAACGGCCCAATTGGAAGATTGACCGAGATAGGATCTAAAGACGAGAGCCATCTTGTGTCTGGGATTTTTCTCTGCCCGTTCGATCTGTTTTGGATCATGTCCGACAAAATAATTTCGTGTTTGTTCCCATTCATCCTGAAAACTGCGCCGGAAAAAGTCCCTTTCCAGAATTGTTTTTTGTTTTTCAGGGATTTTTTCAAAACGTTCGTAGTCGCAATAAAGTTCATAAAGCTTGGCGGCCCGTAATGGAAACATGGTGCCACGTTTCAACACCTGCACCTTTACTCCCATTTCAAACATATCAGCCGCCGGCGCCATGATAACATCCGCCTGACTTGCTTCGGCCAGCATCTGACGAACTGTATCGGATGTGCCGGCTTCAATACAGGACTGATTGATGGAACCGGTCAGTATGTAGGCAGCACCCATGGCGAATGCAGCGGCGGCTGAATCGGGTGTGGATATTCCGCCTGCAAGTCCGACGCAAGGGGGTCGATAATACTGGTATTTTTGCGTCAATTCATCTCGCAGGGCAAGCATGGTGGGAAATAAAGAAATCGCCGGCCGGTTATCTGTATGACCCCCTGAATCCGCTTCAGCGGTAAGGTCTTCCGCCACGGGAATTGACTTGGCAAGGTCGGCTTCCTCTCGGGTTATCATCTTTTTGTCCACCAGATGTGACAGAAGTTTTTCCGGTGGGGGGGAAAAATATTTTCTGGCAACCTCAACCCGTGACGCTTTTGCAATAATCTTATTGGGACAGACGATATTACCGGTTTCGTCACGATGAATTCCCTTTATGCGGTAGTAGACAAGCGGCAATGTAAGATCAAGGAAGGCTGAGGAGCTGACGAGCCTGACGTTTCGTTTTAAGTATAACCTTACAGTTGCAGCCTCAAGTTCAGGATCATGGGGACTGTGAATGAGGTTAAATCCGCAGGGAAAATTTTTTAAATTTTTCTCTAGTCTGTCAATGGCGGCTTCTATTTCATCAAGAGGAAGGCCGGCGGAGCCGAAAAACCCCACCATCCCGGCCCGACCAGTTTTTTCAACCATATCGGTTGAGGTGATGCCGTTTGCCATCGCACCGACAATATAGGCATAGCGAAGATGGTGTGTCTTTTTAAATTGGGGGTCACCGAGATTTTCAGGGTGCAAAGGGGGAACATAGGCACACAGCGGAAAACCGGCTTGGTCCGACGGCAAGTCTTCGCCGATAGTTATTGTTCCTCCACGCCCCACAGCATAAAGACCATTCAGGTTAAGGAGGAAAACCGGCTGTGTAACCTGATGGATGGCTTCTCTGACGGCATAATCTCCGATTTCAGGATCTGCAGAGCCTTGTTTCCACCATCCCGATACGACGTTGCTTTTGATTGAGGAAGACATGATTTATCTCACAATACTATCCCGGTTTTCTCACGAGACTGAGCGACCCAGGAACAAGGCATTTCAGGCCGAAGACGTAGTATTTTACTTCGAGGGCTGAATAAGGCAGTTCCTGGGTTGCTCAGGCTTGCCTTTGGTGAAGAATTTATTTTTTTTAGTGGTACGATAGTCATCAAAACAGAGTGTCTTT
>CALANC010000265.1 GCA_937925895.1 uncultured Desulfobacterales bacterium | reverse complement strand
TTCATCTTCAATATCCTTAGCCGGACCTATGGGTGGAACACCTCCTGCCGTTTGTTCTACCCTATTTCCTCTATAGATCGGTCTAACATCGGCCATGGCCTCCAAAAACAGCTTCTTTTCCTCCGCTGAATCCGGTTTTATATTATCCTTAGGCCCGGGGCCACAATCCTTCTTCAGCTGAGTTTCCGGCGGGACTCGATAAGGCTTGTCGGTTGATGACCGCCTCGGCTTCGATGACTTACTTTCAAGTAACGTCTTTAGATCCTTAAACGGCCTGAATGTCGCCGAGGATTTGGAAGTTTTCATTGATCCTCCAATCGCTTTGATCTATAACCTAAAACTTGCATGGAAATTAATGAGAATCTTTCCTTTAAGTAATTAAGGCGGCCTCATAAAGTTTCGCGCAAGATCCAGATATGAATTGGAAATAGATACATAGTATCAATCAGAAGCATTTAGATCAACAAAAATGGATGATAGATGATGCAAATAGGATCAAAACAGTGGGAACATCTCATTTTTAGTGGTGCTGAAGCGTTTGGCATCCATTTGGACCAAGAGAAAATCGATCGATTTATAATCCATGCCCGTGAACTGGTGAAGTGGAATCAGAAGGTAAATCTAACTGCAATCACCAATCCCCGAGAGATTGCGGTAAAACATTTTATTGATTCCTTGGCACCGGCATCACTTATACGGACCAGCGCCTCCTTACTTGATATCGGTTCAGGAGGAGGATTTCCCGGGATTCCTTTGAAAATCTCTTTACCGTCCTTATCCGTCACGCTTATAGATGCTTCCCGAAAAAAAGTCAGTTTCTTAAAACACATGATTCGAATTTTAGGACTGAATAACATAGAGGTTCACCATACACGAGCAGAAGATTTCTCCAAAAATGGGACCTTGTTTAATTCCTTTGATGTTATCATAACCCGCGCGCTTTCATCTCTGGACACGGTTTTTTCTACAGCATTGCCCCTACTGGTAAAAGGGGGGAAAATAATAGCTATGAAAGGCAAATCTTTTTCGGACGTTGACGCTTTAGATTCAGTGAAAAATGACCTGCCGAACACGGTTGAAGAAAATAAAAATTGTTTTACTTTAACTGTAAAAAAATATACACTACCATATTTAACATCGGAAAGATGTCTCGTTGTTTTTGAATATGGAGGGAGATGTAAAGGGTAAATTCATTTCCACTGTAACTATTCTTGGCGCCTGTCTGGTTGCCAAGCCCCTTTTTCAAGGGTCTCAAGGATTTTATTCTTATGAAAATTGAGCAGGCCATATTTGCTTTTGCTTTGAGCGAAAAAGTTAAATCCGGGCTGATTTGGGCTTCCCAGATCATTGAGTTGTATAAAGGGCTTCCTGAAACTGATCGCCAAGGTGCCGATAAAATAATCAAATTGATTGTGAATATGATTGCCAACGAGATCCATCTTGCCAGAAAATTGACAAAAGACCCAACCTGGTATGATGTTGAAAAACATATCGATATGGCCATAGTAATGATCAATTCCATGGTTGTTCATGAGTCAGTGCTCCATATGACCAGGGCTTTGAGCCATGTTACAAGCATCGGTCAACGTTCGATGACTGTTTTAACAGAAGCGGGGCTTATTTGAAGGATTCCAGTTCAATGGCAAATCCGAACAAGACATCTGGTGGAGCCTACCCAAATCATCCACAGGTTGCTGTTGGAGCGATTGTCTTTAATGAAGACAAAGTGTTGCTGGTACTTCGAGGCAAACCACCTTCAAAAAACCTATGGTCTATTCCCGGTGGAAGGGTAAAACTGGGTGAAACGCTTCAGCAGGCAGTTGAGCGGGAAATCGGAGAAGAAACCGGTCTAACGATAATTGCCAGGGAGCCGATTTATACATTTGACGTTGTTGAGCGGGATGAAAAAGGACGCATTCGGTTCCATTATGTGATTGTCGATCTGGCTGCCGATTATTTAAGCGGCGAACCCCGGCCGGGTGATGACGCCATCGACGTACGTTGGGTTTCCCCTAAAGATGCCAAGACCCTCAAGGTTAGTCCTGCTACCGTAAATCTGCTAAATCATCGTTTCGGGTTTAACATATGAGGGGTCACTTATTTGAGGATACTACTCAGAATGAAGGAAGTTAAAATGGACCAAAAAATTATTCTTCTGGTTGAAGACAACCCAGATGATGAACTGCTTACCATTCGCACACTCAAGAAAAATAACATCATAAACGAAGTGGTGATTGCCAGGAATGGGGTCGAAGCCCTTGACTATCTCTTTGGCACTGGAAAATTTAAAGATCGTGATTTGAACGTAATGCCGCTCGTTATTTTATTGGATTTGAAACTTCCTAAAATAGATGGGTTCGAAGTGTTGAAACGTATACGTGATGACAAACGGACGAAATCGACTCCTGTTGTTGCGTTTATCTCATCCAATGAAGAGCAGAAATTATTTAAAAGTTACAAAATGGGGCCAAACAGTTTTGTTCGTAAACCGGTCGACTTCACCCAATTCGCCGAAGCCGTCAGGCAATTGGATCTGCGCTGGATTGTTCTGAGAGAAGAAGATATTTTGTACGAAACCAAAATGGAAAC
>CALANC010000264.1 GCA_937925895.1 uncultured Desulfobacterales bacterium | reverse complement strand
CTCGATATGGGAATCATAATAAAGAAAAGCATTATATACTCACTCCTAACGGCCTCGCTCACTTGTCTATACGCCCTTATTATTATTTCCGCTGATAGAGCCTTTGAGAATTAAAATTTTTCCGACTCTATTTTTTTCCAGATACTCTTTTTCTTTTTTATTGCATTTGTGTTTGGACCCCTGAAATCAAAAATACAGATCCTTGTTGATCGCGTCTTTTATAAGGGCAAATATGATTATCAAAAAGCTATTAAAGATGTCAGTCAGATGATCGTATCTGTCCTCGATTATAATAAAATTGCGAGCCACGTCATGAATACGATCGGGGATGCCATGCTGATCGACCATTGTGAGCTGTTTTTGCGGGACAAGTCAGGATCGGCTTTTGAAAAATACGCCGGCCATGGACGGTATAACGATAATAATTATCTTGTTTCAATGACCCAAAACTCACCCCTGATCGACTACATGAAAAATACGAAAAAGCCCGTTATTCGGGAACATCTAACCGATAAGGAAATGGAGCCGGAAGCACCCGGAGTAAAGGATATCCTTTCTGATATGCGGGCGTTAAATGCAGATCTCGCTCTGCCGATGATTTTCAAAGATAATTTGAATGGATTTATTGTCACAGGTAAAAAGCTCTCCGGTGATTTTTTTTCGTACGAAGACATGGATCTTCTTGTGACACTTTCCAGCCAGTGTGCGCTCGCTATTGAGAATGCCCGATCTTATAAGATAATCAATGATCTCAACATAAGTTTAGAGAACAGGGTTGAAGAAAGAACAAGGGCGCTTAAAGAAGCTCTATCTGAGAAGGAACAAACCCAGGAGCAGCTTATCCGTTCTGAAAGCCTGGCGTCCATCGGCCAATTGGTTGCCGGTGTTGCCCATGAATTAAATAATCCACTGACGAGTGTGACCAGCCTCGTTCAGTCTACCATAGAAGATATTCAACGTTGGGACAAACACAACCCCCTTGATGAAAATGTGATAGAGGATCTTAATTTTGCCGATAAGGAGCTTAAAAGAGCCAGGTCGATTGTTACCAGTCTGCTGGGATTATCAAGGCAGACCCAAGCCTATTCAGAAGCGGTAAACATCAACGCAGTTATAAAAGATGCCTTGAAAATCCTCTTTAACCAATATAAACATGCTGATCTTGACATTGTGGAAACATACACTTTAGATCTTCCTAATATTCAAGGAAACTTTGCCAATTTAGGACAGGTAGTTTTAAACATTATTCAAAATGCAATTCAGGCTGTTATCAACATTAAGGGAACGATATTTCTTTCTACTCGGTATGACCATGATACAGGACAAGTTGTATTTTCATGCAGGGATACGGGGCCCGGCATCCCTGAACCGATCAAACAAGACATATTCAAACCCTTTTTTACCACCAAAGAAGTCGGTAAGGGCACAGGCCTCGGTCTATATATATGTCATGAAATTATTCAGAAGCATAAGGGCACGTTGACACTTGAAGAAACCGATGATGTTGGAGCCGGTTTTGAGGTAAGATTACCGTCTAAAGCGGACGAATAATTCGAAACATACGCAAAGGGTTTATATCTAATTTCTTGACAATTTTGCAGAGATGATAATAGAGATACCATTCCGTTTAAAAAATACAACGTAAATATTATATTCAAGGAGCTCCCTCATGCCGATATATGAATTCAAATGCTTAAAATGTAACGAATTTATAGAGTTGCTGATCATAAATAAAGAAGACGAAATTGAAATGAAGTGCCCTGCCTGTAAATGTGAAGATCTTGAACGTGTGTTAAGTGCCACAAACTACAGTCTTGGTAGCGGCTCCGGCGCAAGTTCGGGTCCTAAAGTAGAGAATAGAGCCTGTGGAAGTGGTTCATGCACGACCTATGAGATACCGGGACCGGCCAAATAATAGATTTGTATTTTTCATCCTAAACTTCACCTGACTTTTGGTATATTGACAACGCCTTGATACAACATTACTGTTGGAAATCACAGCCAACGAGGAATCACCATGAAACGTATCCACAGCAGGGAGAAGGATCAGTTCAAGAAACTGTTTAAACAAGAGAACCTTGATAATTTTGAAGATAGATACAAGATACTTGAAGTTTTTCTCCAGACCGAGCGCCATATTACTGCGAAGGAATTGATGCAGCTTCTCGCTGAAAACGGATATAAATTTGAACCTTATTTTGTCAAAGATACTCTAAAGCTTATGTGTCGCTTCGGTTTCGCTTATAAAAACCAATTTGACAATAAAATGGTGCGCTACGAACACCGGCATTTGGGCCAGCATCATGATCATATGATCTGTACGAGATGTAAAAACATTTTAGAATTCCAAGACGAGCATCTTGAAAAGATGCAAGAAAAAATCGCTGCTAATTACAATTTCCATATGCTTCAGCACAAGATGGAAATCTACGGTATCTGTTCGGGTTGTCTCAAAGATCGTGTTAAACTTATGCCCCTTGTCACTGCTAAACAAGGGGAACGGCTTGAAATCAAAGATTTTGTCGGTGGAAGCAGGGCGCGCATGCGCCTGTTAACAATGGGTTTGAGACTCGGTGATCAAATAAAGGTTTTAACTAACATCGGCAGGGGACAACTGGTCGTTGCTATAGACCACAAACGGTATGTCCTTGGGCGTGGATTGGCCAAAAAAATATTGGCAGAACCAATTAAGAACTGAGTTGAGCTCCCCGAAGCCTTGTTTTGTATGCGAATCGATTCTTAACGTTAGTGACACCATAGGACTTGGCCATGTTATTAAGCGAAATGAAAAAAAATCAAACCGCAAAGATCGTTCATATTGGCGGAAATGGCGCTTTACGCAGAAGGATACTTGAAATGGGCATAATTAAGGGGGCCGAAGTCTATATTGAAAAATATGCCCCTATGAAAGATCCCCTCGAACTCATTGTAAAAGGGTATCACGTGTCCCTTCGAGTTGAAGAAGCTTCGCAAATAACAGTCGAAAATGTAAAATAAACCTTCATAATGCAGCAAAAGCATCTCTCCATAGCTCTAGCGGGCAACCCTAACTCAGGCAAAACAACGATCTTTAATAATATAACCGGAACCAGACAGAAAGTCGGTAACTGGCCGGGTGTAACGGTTGAAAAAAAAGAGGGAGATATTAATAAGTTTGGGTATGATATTAAAATTATAGATCTTCCCGGAACTTACAGCCTGACACCTTTTTCAATTGAAGAGATTGTGGCACGAAACTTTGTTTTGGACCAACATCCGGATGTGGTTATAGATATAATCGATGCATCCAACCTTGAACGAAGCCTTTATCTTGCCACCCAGTTAAGAGAACTAGATTGCAAGGTTCTCTTTGCTCTCAATATGGCCGATGTCGCCATCACACGGGGCATAAAAATTGACGCGAATAAGCTCTCCGAGCTCCTCGATGTGCCGGTTGTTTTTACAATTGGTAACAAAAACGAGGGAATCAATACACTTCTGAAAAAGGCTATAGAACTGGCAGAGTCGGGTGAATCGATCTCTAAAAAGCGTAAAGTCAAATACAATAAAGATATTGAAAACTCGATAGCCGAATTAATGCAGTTTCTCGAAAAATGGGGCCAAGGATCAATCCCTTACAATTTAAGATGGACGGCCATTAAACTCCTTGAGAATGACAAAATCGTTAAGGAACGTATTGTCCAGACAGCGGGTAAAAACAGCCAAAACATTCTTTTGGAAGCTCAGAGGCATCGTGATCTCCTTGACAATCGTTTCGATGATGATCCGGAAATCGTCATGACGGAAGAACGCTATGGATTTATTGCCGGTATTATCAAAGAAGTTCATACAACGTCCACAAAAGATCGAATCGATATATCCCGGAATATAGATCTTGTGCTTACCAATAGGTTTGTTGGATTCCCCATCTTTATCCTCTTTATCTGGGCCATGTTTCAATTGACTTTTACAGTTGGAGCCTATCCTATGGAATGGATAGATGCCGGCATTAACCTGCTCTCATATTCTTTAGACCAACTCTTTTCAGATAATATGTTTAAGGATCTTCTTTTAGACGGAATTATCGCGGGTGTTGGGAGCGTTATCGTATTTTTGCCGAATATTTTGATTCTTTTTTTTTGTATCGCGCTATTTGAAGATACGGGGTACATGTCCAGAGCCGCATTCCTCATGGACAAAATAATGCACCTTATCGGACTTCATGGAAAATCCTTTATCCCTATGCTGATGGGATTTGGTTGCAATGTCCCTGCTATAATGGCGACT
>CALANC010000263.1 GCA_937925895.1 uncultured Desulfobacterales bacterium | reverse complement strand
GCCAAGGCGAGCCCCATTGGGACGAGCCACCGTCAGACTCGTCTGAGAAATTTTCATTCCGTCTTCCTCTTCCACCTCGTCAATGAACACGGCTTTCGCACTGACCGGGTATGTCTTTTTCCACTTTGCTTCATCTCCTTGCATATAGTCACCGGTTGGATCAGTCTGACCCACGTTAAGACCCAAATTGTCCATAACGAAGATCTCGACGATTACCCCACCTGAAGCAGCTTTGACACCCCGCAAAAAAGCCGCAAGCTGATTATTCATCTTGCTATTCATCAAGTCGCCGCCGCCGATAAGTTTCTCCGCTTTCCATTGTGCGTCCAAGATTTTGATGTCGTCAGCAGAGACGTCCAAATGATTGATGTTCTGTTGAGCCACAGCCTCAAGCAGTTCCGGCGCAGCCAACCAACTCCTGATGGACGAGTCGACATACTTTTTGATCTTGGCATCATAATCACCAGCGATCACACTGCAGGGCAATGCAACCATGAGAAGTACTCCGACAATAATTACAAATCGTTTCCACATAACTCTCCTCCTTTGGTTAATGAAGTTCTGATATTTGATGGGCCGCATACAGAATACCACGCATGCGAGCAACCACTACGCCGGCTTTGTCATTGAATTGAATTGAGTGGAAAATTGACGAGTACCCCGCAGCGAACTACGGGGAATGCACCTGCTTTTTTCCGGTTAAAATTGTGCCCAGCAAGCGGATAGTCACAACAGATGTTCCTGTCTAGTTTGCAATTGCAATTTTCATCATTCCGCTTTTGATAAAAAATTGAATACCGTATGTATAACTTTTTGTCAAGGTTGCGTTTTAAACAAAATTTGCTTTTCGGGCGAAATCTGACCCCACTTCGCAGGGTCAGATTGCATAACAGCAATTTTAAATTCAATCAATAGAAAGATTTGGAAAAGAGAAAAAGGGGTGGAAGTTTAAAGTAAAATGTCAATTATTTTAATTCCAAATCTTGTATTATATCATTCCCAGGATTGAAGTAATCCTGAACAAACACTCTTTGTAGTGATTCTTTTTTTCCATAACCTACTGGAACGAGGAGAATACCATTAAAATCATAAGGTTGTGGTATCTTATGGCAATGGCCAAAGATATGAAGAACCCTGGAATCAGGATTAATGTATCTTGCATAATCAAAAATGGGAATATACCACTCATTTCTTTTTTCTTCTCTTAATTTTGGATCAGAATTTGAATGGCTTCTAAATACTATTTGAGATACTTCTCTGCCATGTGTTTCTAAAATGGTTACAATTCTTGATTGATAAGTTTCTAATTCTTCATCTGTTTTTTCTTCTATATAAGGTATATTAATTTCTAACGTTTTACCAATAACTTTGAATTCGATTCCTGGCAATTTGCGAAAAGCATAAGAAGTATTCAATATATCAAATAATGTTTTTCCTTCAACTTTAGAAAATTCGTATGCTTTTAAAACTCTTTTTTGTTTATCCCAATCATTTCCTCCTAAATCTAACATTTGAGGAATTTCTGCGTTTCTCACATAACCTTCAACCAATTCATGCATTTTTTGCGTTGGTTCAAGTATTCCTAACCATTGTCTAACCAATGCACCTTGATATTCACCAACCCAAACTTCATTTTCAGCCTCAACATGATTGCCACCTTGTTTTTTTGCTTCGATTTTGGCATCTCTAAGTAGATTTCTACCATCTGTTTCAGAAAAATCAGGATCGACGCTTCTATCACCGATAAGTGCAAATTCATCAGCATGAGGAAATTCAGCCATTACATAGTCTAAGACAACTTTTGCGGAGTGCTCTAGATGAAAATCACTGGTATTAGCTACTAAATAACTTGTTCTCATATCTTAAGAAAATAAATGCCTTATTTTGACTGAAACGCTTGTTTTTTTTCAACTGATTTTACCTTGCTTTCGATGCGGCTGGAAACGCCCTCCCTGTAATCGACTTTGATGCTCATGTATATCCTTCCGCAATCTTTTTTCATCTCGTTAAAGCAGCTTGTAACCATCGCCACAAGGTCGTCCCATTCTCCTTCTACCGTCGTACCCATGGGTCCGAGCTGATAAGGCAGCTTGCTGTTTTTAACCATTGTAACAGCGCTGGATATATATGAACTCACACTTTCGCCCTTGCCAACCGGAAAGATGGAAAAATCGATAAGTACGCTCATGGAATCCTCCTGAAAACTTTGCTACGCATTGATCAAATCCCTTACCCGGGCGCGACGCACAGCCGATAGGCAGAACCCCCGACCTTCAGGGCGGGGAGCTTCACGTCATCTAATCTCCGGTACCAGCCCGGAAGATCAATAACATATATAATAATTCCGGATACGATGACAACAACAACCCAACGTTAATTCATGCTGATTACTTATATCTTAAAAAAGAAATCGCTGTATTGCCGTTAGCGTTAGGGATTTTTTACATTAATCTCAGGGGCTTTACCTTGACTTATGTCAAAAAGGGGTGATTTGTCAGAAATTGAGCCAAAAAATAAGACCAACCTAGGTTTTGAGAGCACTTGTGTAAGGACGATTATCTGACTTTTAACTTGAACATCAATGCTATGAGGATAGTCTGTTATCAGGGATATATTCTCATAAACCCTTAATTAGTAGGCTTTTTCTAGTTGACTTTTTGATGTTGTTGCGTTAACTAGTTAAGAAACAAGGACATTTTCATATTGATTCAAAACAATCAAGGGAGGAAACAGATGACCAAAGCAGAATTAGTTGAGAACATGGCAAAGGATGCAAAAATTTCCAAAGCTGCGGCTGGAGCTGCTTTGGAATCTTTTATGGCTAATGTTACCAAAGCACTGAAGAAAAAAGACGGTAAAGTCACATTAGTGGGATTCGGCACTTTTGCAAAAGTACGCCGCAAAGCTCGAAAAGGGCGCAATCCTCAAACCGGTGAGCCACTAAAAATCAAGGCAAGGAATGCCGTAACATTCAAAGCAGGCAAGAAACTCAAAGACGCCGTTTAAACCAAACCTTTTCGAAGCGGTTTATTCATCTTACTAATGAAATGAACCGCTTTTTTTTGGCAAACAAAAAACATCCTCTTTTGTTCAATTTCTGCATCAGGCTCAAATTTTAATCCGCGGAATACTCAATGTATGTCTGCCTGCCCCGTAGGTCCGCCAGATCGTACGGGGGTGGTTAAAATTATCACCTTCTTTGACCTTGAACAAAATTGAAGGTTTTTCAAATGTCACGTAAAATAGAATCAGGATTTTAAACCCAAAACTTGCTTTTTGCACATTTTTGCGATAAAAATGAAAATAACGATGTCGGGAAAAATATTACCTGAATCGGGCTGAATTAATAAATAAAATGATATGTTATTTCGTAGAGTGATGACATGGTTAGCGCAATATTAATGGCAGGATACAACAATAAACGAGAAGTAAAAAGGTACAGCAGAATTGTTGCAGATAATTACGGCGAAAGGTTTATTGAAACGGGCTACAAGCCCTTGAGGGAATTTAAAACGGTTAGGGACGGCAAAGAAGAAAGCAAGCCTTTGATGCAATACACGCTGGAGAACCTTTTTTCGATTGATTTAATCGATGAAATAATTATTGTCGGCCATCAAATGCTTCTGGAACAGCGTCTGGGTAATTTGATAAAGGAATTCGAAAAGCCGTGCTATATTTTGAACCAAAATTCAAAAATCCCTGCCAAAGTAATTAAGCGTTTCAATATCCTAAAAAAGAAGGTCAAGCAAACGTCAATAGCAGGAAATTTGATTAAAGGATATGCACGCAGCGCGGCTTCTCAGGAAAGGAAACATGCGTTATTCGTTGCATCGGATTCACCCTTGACAACAAAGGAATATATTGAGCATTTCCTGAATAAAGTTAAGAAATATCAAGAGCAGGCCGCAATAATATTCCCCATAGTAATTATTAATGAGAATGAAGATAAACTTGGCAGAAAACCTCTTTGGCTACTGAATGATACGCAGCATCAGCTTTCTAATAAAAAAGACAATTACGGCAGACAAGGATTTAGGCTCTCCTCCCTGATGTACGCGAACCCATATTTTTTTAATTTAAATACGGTTAACACGGCATATAGTCTCCGCAAATGCCTAAATCCAAGTGTACAGTTAAAATTATTCCGCATAACCCGGAACTTAGGATATCCCAATGTGTACTCAAAATATTTTTTAAGAAAAAATTTAAGTATAAGAGAAGTCGAAAACATTACATCTGAATTTTTCGACGGCAGACTTAAATTAATTCCAATGATCGGAGAAGAAGCAACATATGATTATGACGGCACCGATTTTGAATATGTCATGATATCAAATATGCTGAATGCCGCTTAGAAAAGGTTTGTCCTATCCCCTGTCAGAACAATCTCTATTACTCTGGTCAGTTCGTCCGCGTCTGGTGGTTTTTCTATGTATGCTTCCGGTTCAGGGATATCCTCGCCTTTTTGGGGATTTAATGTCCTTATAGAATGTAAGAAGGTTTTTTTGGCAATGGCTGAAAGCATGATTATTGGTACAGAGGAAAGTTTTTCGTCTGTCTTAAACTGCTTATAAGTTAAAATGCCATCTTCAATTTTGGGCATCATTACATCCAATATAACCAACTCCGGAGGCAATGACCTGGCCATTTTCAATGCCTCAATGCCATCTTCGACTGCAATAGGCTCAAAATGCATTGTTTCCACAACCGTTGAGACAAATATTCTTATATCCGGGTCATCATCTACGATCAGAATCTTCTTTCTTTTCATGTTTGCAATCCAGTTTTTTTTCTTCTCCAATTTAGTTGGAGAAGAGGGTCCAAGGATTGAAGTTCCCGACCCTAAAGGGTGGACTTCCCGGTAAGGAATCCATTTTTAATAGCTCCCCCCAATCCCGCCTTAAAAGGCGAGGCCTGTGGGGAGCAGGCCGGTCAAGGGGTCAAGGGTTCAAGGGTTTATTTTCTAACGAAGCCTAAATCCCTGGCTAATAATATCTGGGTTCTCGGTTCACAAACCGAACTTTAATTGGATACGGTTGTTTTTACGAATCTTTTCTCCTATTCAATGGCGATGACAATTTTTTTGTTCTTTTCATGTTCTTCTATCTCCACTAGCGTACCGCGTATTTCTTCGTTCTGAGACAGCTCATTTTGTGATAACTCAACAATCAAATCCAGGTCTATCCCCTTTTCCTGCAAGGAGGACGATATATTTTTAGGTATAAGTTTTTTCGCGAAGCGAATAATAAAAAGGGGAATTGTAATTGTCGTTTCAGGTTTTTGATTGTCACTTTTAAATATTCTGATTTTTAGATTAGCCATATGCTATATTCATTTGGTTTTATTCAGCATGCTAAAAACCTGTCCTTCAGGGACAGGTTTTTAGGTTACAATAACCTTTTGTATCTTTCAAGACAGTTGTTTACTTATGAGGATTTCTCAGAAACACAGACAGCAGCATTCCCAGAATCGCCAGGCATTCCGCATCCAAATAGGCCTCTGCATTTCTTTTGAAAAGTATAGAACAATGCGCTGGA
>CALANC010000262.1 GCA_937925895.1 uncultured Desulfobacterales bacterium | reverse complement strand
TTTTGACCGCAACCAAATCTCTTTCTTTAATCGCTTCATGAAGCCCCGCGGTTTCAACGAGTCTGCCGATTTTGGCAACCAGATTTTCTTTAAATGTCGCTCTGAGATCAATAAAATAGACCTTACTTTTCATTGTATCCTCCGGATTAAATATTTTTGGCAAAAAGTTACTGGTTGTCTATATCAAAGTCAAGAGCTTTACATAACTGAATCTTATTAGAAAAATTGAATTTTTTTCGATTAAATTCCCGGACAATTACAATCTATTCAGTGCCTCTTTAAAACAATAAAATCCCAGGATTAGATACTGTAAATATTATTCCCATTTTTTTTACGATCAGTTAGGGTAAAATTCATTTGACCAAGACTTACGTTATTTTTTGACATCCTAAAAAGTTTCTGATAGGAGTCAAAAGGTTTAACCGCCAAGAAACTGAAGGAGGATAAATAAGCATTGATTGAGGAACTACCAAAAAAGGAGGAACGCGTATGTTGAAAAAAATTACCGTATTAATGACCGTATTTGTATTTCTTTTTGCAGGTTCTGCCATCGCCGCCACACCCAAAAGCGGCGGCACACTCATTTTTGGGAGAGGCGGCGACAGTGTGGGACTTGACATGGCTTATGAAACAGACGGCAACTCTTTTATGATCGGAGACAACATTTTTGAGCAGCTCATGGCTTATAAGGATGAATCTACAGCTTTAGAGCCCGGGCTGGCCGAATCCTGGAAAATTGCACCCGACGGAAAGACCTATACCTTCCAATTGAGAAAAGGGGTCAAATTCCACGACGGTACGCCATTTAACGCCGATGCCGTTGTCTTTTCCATTGGTCGAATGATGAAAGAGCGCAATGTCAAATTCCACGGCAAGGGATGGAAAATTCCTGCCCAGGAGCGCACGCCCGAGTACTGGGTGTCTATGGAAATGGATGACACCGTCGGCTCCATTGAGGCAACCGGTGAGTATACCGTGGTTTTCAAACTCAAAAGGGTCGAGGCACCTTTTCTGGCCAATATGGGAATGGACTTTGCCTCTATCATCAGCCCCACCGCTTTTCTGAAAAATCCAAAAGAATTTGTGCGAAAACCCGTTGGCACCGGTCCGTTCAAGTTTGTCAAATGGGTCAGGGACGACCAGATTATCCTTGAAAAAAACAAAAATTACTGGGCCAAATCCGGCGGACCCTATTTGGACAAGGTCGTTTTTCGCTCCATCCCGGAAAATTCGGTTCGCTTTCTGGAGCTCAAAACCGGGAACATCCATATCTGCCAGTTTCCTAACCCGGCTGATATCGATCTTGCCAAGAAAGATCCAAACCTGATCCTTCCCACCCAACCGGGAATGAACATCGGCTACTTGTCTTTCAACCACACCAAGGAACCCTGGAAAAGCAATCTTGACCTGCGCAAGGCTGTTGCCCATGCCATCAACCGCAAAGCCATTGTGGACAACCTTTATAAAGGCATGGGACAGGTTGCCAAAAATCCGATTCCGCCCACCATGTGGGGGTACAATACCAATGTCCCCGGGTTTAAATACGACCCGGATCTGGCAAAAACATTACTGGCCAAAGCCGGTTTTCCTGAAGGCAAAGGCTTAGGAGAGATCACCCTCTGGTCCATGCCGGTTCCCAGGCCGTACAACCCCGATGGGTTGAAGATCGGTGTGGCCATGGCCGCAGATCTTAAAAAGATCGGTATCAGAGCCAGAATCGTTAGCTATGACTGGGGAACCTACCTCAAACGCCAGAGAGAACAGCCCGATGACATGGATCTCTTTCAGCTGGGCTGGACCGGCGACAACGGCGATCCGGACAACTTTTTGGCCGTGCTTTTTGACGGTCTGGCATCTTCTTCCATCAGGACCCAGTGGAAGAACGAGGAGTATCACAAGCTGATGCAGCAGGGAAAACAGACCATTGACCAAGCCAAACGGACCGAAATATACAAAAAAGCACTCCAGCTCATCTATGATGACTGCTCGGTAATCAGTGTCGCCCATTCCACGGTCATCTGGCCTGCCCACAAGAGTGTAAAGAACTTTAAGCTTCATCCGACATCATCCGTCCGGATAAAAAACGTATGGCTTGACAAATAAGATCGGTTAGCCATATCCAACAACAACAGGGGGAAGGGGTTCATCTCTTCCCCCTTGGCATGTAAAAATGCAGATCCTATGCTGGTTTTTATTTTTCGACGAATACTCATACTTATCCCCACCCTTCTGGGAGTATCCATCATTATTTTTCTCATGCTTCGCATCACGCCCGGGGATCCGGCCGAACTGCTGCTCGGAGAACGGGCCACTGAGGAAGCCCTGCATGAGATCCGGGAACATCTGGGACTCAACGAGCCCCTCTACGTTCAGTATGGAAAGTTCATCAAACGGTTGATGAAGGGCGATCTGGGAGAAACCATCTGGAGCCGGCAAAAAGTCTGGATAGAGGTTAAAGAACGTTTTCCCGCAACCATTGAGCTTTCCGTCGCCGCCCTGTTCATCAGCTGTTTTTTCGGCATTATTTTCGGCATTATTTCTGCCACCCGACCGTATTCCATCTTTGACTATTTGAGTATGCTCGGCGCACTGATCGGGGTCAGTATGCCTATTTTTTGGCTGGGACTGGTGTTCATGCTGATTTTTTCCGTGAACCTCGGATGGCTTCCCTTGTCCGGGCGATTGAGCGTCGGAATCGATCTGGAAGTCATCACCAACTTTTATCTCCTGGATGCGGTACTGACCAAAAACTGGGCGGCGTTGAAGGACGCCATTTGGCACCTCATTATGCCGGCCATAACCTTAAGTACCATTCCCATGGCAATCGTCGCCCGGATGACACGCTCGTCCATGCTTGAAGTTTTGCGCCAGGATTATATTAAAACCGCCAAAGCCAAAGGCCTGTCGCAATTTATGGTGACGTTCAAACACGCACTTCGCAACGCCCTGATCCCGGTTGTCACCACCATCGGGTTGCAGTTCGGTGTCGCCCTCGGCGGGGCAATCCTCACCGAAACCATATTTGCCTGGCCCGGTGTAGGCAAATGGATGTTTGATGCGGTTATGAAGCGCGATTACATGGTAATTCAAGGCGGCACGCTGTTTATTGCCGCCGTGTTCGTCGTCATCAACCTGGTTGTCGATGTGCTCTATGCGGTAATCAATCCGCGTATCAACGTGTAGGAATTGTGGTTTTTATGAAAAAAAACCGGCCCCAAAAAAGCCCTGAAGACCGGCACCCACTATTGGATCAATTGAGCCAGCTGTGGCGAAACAAGACGGCCGTGGCCGGACTGATTATCGTGGCCGGTTTTGTGCTTATGGCTTTTTTCGCACCGGCGTTGAGTCCTCACAATCCTAATGACACCTCGCTCTACGACCAGCTCAAACCTCCGTTCTGGGCCTATGGCGGTTCGGATAAAAATGTTCTCGGCACCGACGACCTGGGCCGGGATATCCTTTCAAGAATCATTTACGGTGCCCGGGTTTCTCTGATTGTCGCGGTCGTCAGCGTAGGACTGGCCTTTGCTTTGGGAACCCTGCTCGGCTCCATTTCCGGTTATTACAAAGGCGCTCTGGACAACGTCATCATGCGCATTATGGACATCATTCTCGCCTTTCCCTACCTGCTGCTTGCCATAGTGGTGGTGGCTTACCTGGGACCCAGTTTAGAAAACGCCATGATGGCCATCGGGATCACATATGTGCCGCGCTTTGCCCGTATCGTTCGCGGCAGTGTTCTGGAAGAGTGTGAAAAGGACTACGTCATGGCTGCCAAGGCCGTCGGTGCCAAGGACTGGCGGATCATTTTTATCGCCATTTTGCCCAATTGTCTGGGTCCGTTAATTGTCCAAACCACGTTAAGTTTTGCCTCTGCCATTTTGGATGCTGCGGCCCTGAGTTTCCTCGGCCTTGGAGCCCAACCGCCGACACCGGAATGGGGTGCCATGATTGCCAGAAGCCGGGCGCTGATTCTCAGAGCTTCCTGGGTCATGACATTCCCCGGCATTGCCATTTTAATGGCTGTGCTTGGCTTTAACCTGTTGGGGGATGGTCTACGGGATGCCTTAGATCCGAGATTAAGAGACTAGGAACCGATGGATAACAACAACCTTTTGGAAATCCTGAATCTTAAGACCTATTTCGATGTCCGGGGATACGTGGCCAAGGCCGTCGATAACGTCAGTTTGACCATCGGTAAAGGAGAGACCCTGGGACTGGTAGGAGAATCCGGCTGCGGCAAAAGCGTGACCGCCCATTCCATCATCCAGCTCATTCCCCAGCCGCCCGGACGGATAGAAGGCGGCCAGATTTTTTTTGAGGGACAAAATATCCTCCAATTTTCCGAAGCCAAAATGCGCAAGATCAGAGGGTGCCGAATATCCATGATCTTCCAGGAGCCGATGACATCGTTAAACCCGGTGTTTTCGGTCGGTGACCAGGTGGGAGAGGTCATCCGCCTACACCAGAAGCTTTCCCGCAGCGGCACGCGGGATCGGGTTATCGAGATGTTTCAACTCGTGGGCATACCGGAGCCGGAAAAGCGGTTATCCAACTACCCTCACGAGATGAGCGGCGGCATGCGGCAGCGGGTGATGATTGCTATGGCGCTTTCGTGCAATCCCCGGTTAATGATCGCCGATGAACCCACAACGGCCCTCGACGTAACGATCCAGGCTCAGATACTGGATCTGATGAACACCCTTAAGTCCGATACAGGCGCTGCAATTCTCTTCATTACCCATGACCTTGGCGTCATCGCAGAAATGGCACAGTTCGTAGCGGTGATGTATGCCGGCAAGCTAATGGAATACACCGATGTCAGGACCATTTTTTCGAACCCGAAACACCCGTATACCGTCGGACTTCTGGAGTCGATTCCGGTACTCGGCCGAAAAACCGGTGCCGGGCAGTTAAAAACCATCAAAGGTATGGTACCGTCACTCTTCCATCTTCCTGAGGGCTGCCTGTTCAGCGACCGATGTTCGGATGTTTTCGATGACTGCCACAAAATTAGGCCCGAGATGTACACGGTTGGGGAAAACCATACGGCAAGGTGTTTGAAATATGTCTGATCAATACCAGGAACCACAACCCCTCGTCCAGACCCGGGACCTGGTCAAATATTACCCGATTCGCGGCGGCGTATTTTTAAAAGAGATCGCCTCGGTAAAGGCCGTTGACCATGTCAGTCTGACCATTGGCAACGGGGAGACCCTGGGACTTGTAGGTGAATCGGGCTGTGGAAAGACAACCTTTGGCCGGGCGATTCTCCGGCTGGAAGAACCCACATCCGGTGAAGTATTCTTTGAAGGTGAAAACATTCTCACCTACTCTCCAGTACAGATGCGGGCCTTGCGTAAAGCAATTCAAATAATTTTTCAAGATCCGTTTTCTTCTCTAAATCCCAGAAAGACGGTGTCCCACATCATCGGTGAACCGCTACTAATCCATGGCGTGAAAAGCCGCATTGAGCGAGATGAAAGGGTTCTCGAGCTGTTAAATGTAGTGGGGTTGCGCAAAGAACACATGCGCCGTTATCCGCACCAGTTTTCGGGTGGACAGCGCCAGCGAATTGGCGTCGCCCGTGCCCTTGCTTTGAACCCCAAACTTATTATTTGTGATGAAGCCGTGTCAGCTCTGGATGTCTCCATTCAAGCTCAGGTGATCAATCTGCTCAAAGACCTACAAGAAACATTCGGCCTCACCTATCTTTTTATCTCCCACGACTTGAGCGTCGTCGAGCACGTGAGTGATCGGGTGGCCGTTATGTATCTGGGGAAAATCGTTGAGCTGGCAGAGAGTAAAGAGCTCTATAGAAAACCCCTTCACCCCTACACCCAGGCGCTGCTTTCAGCGTCTCCCATCCCCGATCCTGAACTGAAAAGAAAAAGAATTATCTTAAAAGGGGACGTCCCCAGCCCCATAGATCCTCCACCAGGGTGCCGTTTTCATACCCGTTGTCTGTATAGACAGGACATTTGCCACCAAGAGGAACCCAAATTGAAGGAAGTAACGGAAAATCATCAAGCAGCCTGTTTTTTTGCCGGTAAAGTGGGAATCGAATCACCATAACCTTTAAAGTTTCTAAAGGAATGATAAAAAGAATTTTTTACGGCTGGGTAATCGTTGCCTCCTGTACTCTCCTTCTTGCCACCACCTATGGTATCAGCTTCTCATTCAGTGTGTTTTTCTCCTCCTTGCAAGACGAATTCACGTGGAACAGAGCCACAACTTCGAGCCTGTTTTCGCTATATCTTCTCCTCACCGGCGTTTTTTCTATCATCGGTGGACGATTCTCGGACAAGTATGGCCCTAAAGTCGTTATAATGGTATTGGGAGCCATCAGTGGGCTGAGCCTCGTTCTGACCTCAAAAGTGGAATCCCCATGGCAACTTTTTCTTACTTACAGCGTCATGTTGTCGTTGGGAGCAGGGGCCATGTATATTATCGTGATGTCAACCGGCTCCCGCTGGTTTTTTAAAAAGAGAGCAACTGCTCTCGGGATTATAGGCGCCGGAGCCAACTTAGGCACCGTTATCATCGCTCCGGTTTGTGCCTGGATGATCCATACCTATCACTGGCGAAGCGCTTACCTGATTATGGGCATTGTTGCCTGGTTAATTATCGTACCAGTTTCTCTTTTGCTCAAAAAAGACCCTTCTGAAACTGGAGCCAACATTGATGGCAATCCTGTCTTAAGAGAAACCGAGCCGGCCAACACCCCTGCTGCCGGAGAATTTTCTCTACGCGAGTCATTGATAACCAGGAATTTCTGGCTCTTCTTTTTGATCTGGTTTTCCTATTCCTTTTGCCTGCACCTGGTAATAAGCCATATGGTTCCCAGAGCCGAAGACACAGGAATGACACCGATCCGGGCAGCAGCCCTTTTGAGCCTCTTGCAAGCCGTCGCTATCCCCTCTCGTCTGGTAGCCGGATTTATCGCGGACAAGGTGGACAAACGGAAGATCGCCATTGTTTTTGCTCTAGTCATTACCCTGGCCATGTTCTGGCTTGTTGCAGCCGATACGGCATGGATGTTCTATTTATTCGCCGTGATTTACGGCCTGTCCTATGGGGGTATAGATCCTCCGGTAATCGCTCTTGTCGGAGATGTGTTCGGATTAAGAAAAGTGGGAGAAATAATGGGAATTCTGATGATCAGCTGGGGTTTGGGGTCTGCAACCGGTCCATACATCGGCGGTCTCATTTTTGATTACACGGGCGGATATCATCTCGCTTTTTTTTCCGGAGGGTTGATCATGGCACTATTCGCCATCTTCATGTCCGGAGTACGTACAGATAAAAAGTTATAAAGAATGATGTGTCTTCTCCCAACTGCTTCCCCAAATTTTCAAATCTCTCTAGTTCTTAAGCATTTCACTTGAATCCTTGGCCCCTTGGATCCTTCATGGATCACTCCAACTTTTTTGGAGATGATCCATGATTATTTTTATTTGACATGATGTTTTTTGCCACTATGTTAACACATAAGCATATGATGATATATCTAAGGATTAAGGAGGAGAGCAATGTCTGAAATAAACGCTGCCAGCAACGCCCTTGAGACCTGTGAAATCCAGGGGATCCACAGTGATATTATTCATTTTGTGCAAAATAGACTTCCTGATTTCAATGACTTGCGTGAATTAGCTGATGTTTTTAAGCTTTTTGGTGACAGCACCAGAATCGGCATTCTTTGGGCATTGAGCGAGTCTGAAATGTGCGTTTGTGATCTCTGTGCATTGTTGAAGATGAAACAACCGGCTGTCTCTCATCAGCTGAAAAATCTGAAGTTGGCCCGTATCATTAAGGCAAGAAGGGATGGAAAAGTCATTTATTACTCTTTAGATGATGACCACATCCGCAAAATGTTGGATTTTGGTATGGAGCACATCCTGGAATCTTGATTGTTCAGGAGAAAGCGTAGAATGGATAATTTCGTTACCGAAAGATATCATGTTAACAACCTCGATTGCGCCACTTGCGCAGCAAAAATAGAAAATGGCCTGAGAAAGTTAGAATGTGTTGATGATGTCACACTCGATTTTGCCAGCCAGACACTTCACGTAAAAGCAACGGATCTGAGGCGTGTCCGTGAAGAAGTTCGTGAATTAGAACCGGATGTTGAGCTGATACCGGCAGGAAAAAGAGAGGGCGCGGATGAATCCGGCCAGCAGTTGACAGGTTTCAAATTCCGCAGAGAGATTTTTTCCCTTGTATTGGCACTTATGTTGTTTTTCCCGATCCTTTTTTTTGAGGATTGGATTCACCAACAACCTCTGGTCTATTTCGAGCTGCTTGTTGTATTTACCGCTTATTTTCTTGCCGGGTGGAATGTTCTCCTCGGTGCTGTGCGCACGATTCGAAGAGGCACGTTTTTTGACGAAAACGTTCTCATGGTAATTGCGACTGGAGGTGCCATCGCCATACACGCTTATCCAGAAGCGATTGGCGTCATGATTTTCTATAAAGTCGGAGAACTGCTCCAGGAACTGGCGGTTTCCCGCTCACGTCGTTCTATTCGTGGGCTCTTGGCTTCAAGACCCGACAAGGCTTTCAAAAAGACATCAAAGGGGTTTCGTCAAGTCGTGCCCGAGACAGTCAATGTCGGGGACGTCATTCTCGTAAAGCCGGGAGAAAAAATTCCCCTTGACGGTGAAGTGATTGATGGAAAATCTCAACTGGACACATCTGCCCTCACTGGTGAATTCGTTCCTTTTTCAGCCAAACCCGGTGATGTGGTCATGGCCGGTCAAATCAGCAATACCGGTTCATTGACCATAAGAGTAACTCGATTGTTTAGAGAGTCCTCCATAGCCAAGGTAATGGATTTGGTTGAAAATGCAACCGCTAGGAAAGCCAAAACGGAAAAATTCATCACCACTTTTGCACGCTATTACACCCCGGCCGTGGTTCTGATCGCTGCATGTATTGCCTTTTTACCCCCCCTATTGACAGGGACTTCTTTTAAAATCTGGATTTACCGGGCACTGGTTCTGTTAGTAATATCCTGCCCGTGTGCACTTGTCATTAGTATACCCTTAGGTTATTTCGGCGGTATCGGGCTTGCCTCACGAAGAGGTATCCTGATCAAAGGTTCCAATTACATTGATGCGTTGGCATCTGTTAAAACGGTGGTGTTCGACAAAACCGGTACCCTTACCCGAGGAGTGTTCAGAGTCAAAGAGTTAGTAAATCTGAATGGATTTTCAAAAAAACAGCTTCTGGAATTTGCGGCTGCCGCTGAATATCAATCGAATCATCCCATTGCAACTTCAATTTTGACAGCTTTTGAGGAAAGCGGCCGAAAGATGGATCCAGCGAAGATTTACGACCACATTGATATTACCGGTAAAGGTGTAATGGCCCGTTATGGCGATCAAACGGTTCTTGTCGGAAACGACAGCCTATTACATACGAAATCTATTGATCATCATAAATGCGAATTTTTCGACACCGTCGCTCATATAGCAGTTGACGGCAAATATGCCGGCTATATTACCATTGGCGATGAGATTCGACCGGATGCGCTTAAAGCAGTTGAAGCGCTTAGAGAGCAAGGTGTTGAGCACATTTCGATGCTGACGGGTGATAACAGATGTGCTGCTGAGGCCGTTTCGTATAAACTTCGGCTCGACGGCTTTTCCGCGGATCTTCTCCCGGAAGATAAGGTTCAAGTTTTCGAAAAGTTAAGCAAGGATCAAAAAAAGACCGGCAAAATCGCATTTGTAGGCGACGGTATCAATGACGCACCGGTCATTGCCCGTGCAGACGTCGGCGTGGCTATGGGTGCATTGGGAAGCGATGCCGCCGTGGAAACGGCAGACATTGTGCTAATGACCGATTCACCCCTTAAGATGGCGGAGGCTGTATCCATTGCGAAACAGACCCGCAGAATCGTCTGGCAAAACATTACCCTGGCGTTTGTCGTTAAAGGAAGTTTTATCCTGTTTGGTGCCATGGGGCTGGCAACAATGTGGGAAGCGGTATTTGCAGACATGGGTACTGCTTTGCTTGCAGTGGCCAATTCTACCAGGATACTTGCCAAAAAAAGTGAAGCGGCCCCACCCTAAGGGGCGGGGCATGCGGGGTGAATCCGTATGAAAGGGACAACAATGAGTGAACTTAAAGGAAAAAAATTGCCCACAGTCGAGCAGGTTGAACAGTTAATGAAAGAATGGGGTAAATATTCAATTGAGGAGTTTGCAGACCGTTTTCAACTGGATAAAGAGATTATAGAGGCCACCGTAGAATATCTTCACAAACTGAAAAGAACGCCCAATAAAAGTTCAATTTCAGTAGTGGCCTGCTATCGAAACGATCAACTGGAGTCCATTGTCAGATGTGCGGGTGCACAACATGGCTACGAATGATCGGAAGCACCAGACCCTCACCGGTTTAAATCCGGCTATTGAATTTAATCTCACTTGAGCGAAAGTCGAGGATGCCTCATCGACATAGCTGGAATTTTTTTCCAATTAGACTCCCGTCATTTCACAAGGTCTGCTCTTATCATTATTTGAAAGTCTTAAAATTACTTGACATCCTATCTGATTTTAATATTGTTAGGTTCTAATTCAATTTATAACATTGAGGAAGCTGCATTGACAAATAATGATAATAACTATCGTATCATGGAGACCCGGCGTCGGATATCCGAAATAGTTGCCAGTATGTCCGAAACAGAAATACAACGGCTTTTAAAAGGATTGGAGAAATGGCAACAATCTAAACTCCGTGACAAAAGAGAAAATCATAGGGAAAATACTTCCATTTATGCATTCTTTGAAAGTGATGGCCTCTCTTTTAGAGATTTCATAAAAAATTTTAGTGCCGGCGGACTATATTTTGAAACCAAAACCCCCTTATCGGCTAACAAAGAGCTTTTCATAAGTTTTTTTCACCCCGAATCCAGAGCACTTGTTAAAGTCAAAGGCAGAATTGCTAGGGTCGATTCAAAAGGATTCGGCGTTGAATTTGATAAACCTCGATCTGACATTTAACCCTCACACCTTAACTTCCAGACGGTCCAATTCATCGTCACCTTTCCTCCGGCAAAGTGCTTAAAAGTATTTAACTAATACCTATTGGAACGAGCTTCCGTCAACCTCACCGTTGCGAGTTTTATCTCTTTGATTTTTTTTGGAAATTATGAGATATGCTGAATCCGAACCAATTATAAATTGGGAAATCAAAATTAACGATGTTACGATTTGTGAAAAAATGGAAGGATTGAAGTAATGCCGTGGGAAGGGAAGCAATCGAATGACCAGTTGCTGAAGATGGGCCTGGGAATCGATGCAGGCGGCACTTATACCGACGCAGTGATCTATGACTTTTTGGCCGGAATGGTTCTTAGCAAAAACAAGGCATTGACGACCAAATGGGATTTTACCGTGGGGATAAAGGAGACCTTGGATGGACTGGATAAAAACCTATTGGCCCGAACGGATTTGGCGGCCGTGTCGACGACTTTGGCAACAAATGCCGTTGTGGAAGGGGAAGGTCAACATGTGGGACTGCTGATCATGCCGCCTTACGGCCTTTTTGAAGAGAAAGATATTCCTTATGAACCCAAAGCGGTGATCTCGGGACGACTTGAGATTTCCGGTGAAGTCACAGAATTGGTTGATGAAGCCGAGATCCGGCAAGTTGCCCGTGAGATGGTTAAACAAAACGGTGTAGAAGCTTTTGCCGTATCAGGATTTGCCGGTTCCATCAACCCGGAGCAGGAATTACATGTCAAACGCATCCTGAAAGATGAAACCGGGCTCTTTGTCACTTGCGGGCATGAGCTCTCCGATCTACTCAATTTCGTCACCCGCGCCCAAACGGCCGTCTTGAACGCCCGGATTGTGCCGAGATTTGTGGAGCTGTTGAAGGACTTTCAGAATGTTCTCACCGCCCTGGATATTAACATTCCGCTGATGGTCGTAAAGGGAGACGGTTCGCTGATGAGCTGTGAGATGGCCATGGAGAGACCCGTTGAGACCATTCTTTCAGGTCCGGCGGCCAGCGTAGCTGGTGCCCGGTTCCTGGTAAACCGCAAAAATGCCATTGTCGTGGATATGGGCGGGACGACCACCGATACTGCCGCCCTTGCAGACGGAAAGGTACAAATTTGTGAAAGTGGTTCCCATGTGGGAGGATCCCGCACACATGTTAAGGCCCTGGATATTCGTTCTGTGGGCTTAGGCGGCGACAGCCTGATTTCGTTTGAAAACGGTGTTTTTAAGATCGGCCCACGCCGGGTGGCACCCGTGGCATGGTTGGGTCATCGAACCCCGGGCCCGGATGCGGCCCTGGAGTCCCTGCAACAGCGGGTCAATATTCATTCGGAATCATCAAGGGAGATACATCTCTTCACCTTGACCGCTCGTCGGACAGAACAGGATATGAACCAGGCGGAGAGAGAAGTTTTGGCGCTGCTCGAAGAACGTCCCCATGCCCTGAATGAACTGGCAGAGCGAACCGGGGCGATCCATCCGGGAGCGGTTCCCGTCAGCCGTTTGGAAAGACATTTCATCGTTCAGCGATGCGGTCTGACGCCCACGGACTTGTTGCATGTTAACGGACAATTTGCCCTATGGAATGCCGAATCATCACACAAAATGTGCGGCATCATTGCAGCCCTGGCCGGGTTGAGTCCGGAACAAATGGTTCCCATGCTGCTGGACCGGATCGTCCGACAGCTTGTCCTGGAACTGATCAAGAAGCATCTATGCACAGCGAACAGGCCCGGTGAAATGGATTTGGGTGAGGTCAGTCAGATGTTAATGAATCATCTGTTGAATAGTGGTAACAAGCACTATAGCATCCATTTCAAGCTTCATCGTCCGATTATCGGCATCGGTGCACCCATAAAATATTTTCTGCCGCAAGCCGCAAAACTGCTCGGTACCGAAGCCCTTCTCCCAGAGCACCTCGAGGTAGCCAATGCCATTGGTGCGATTACCAGCCATATCGAAGTGCGACGTCAGGTGAAGATAAGGTTCGACTACAGGGGCGGTTTTCGGGTTGAGGGATTGGCCGGTGCAAGGCATTTTGAAACCTTCAAGGAAGCTGACTTCTACGCCCAGAAAGAGTTAAAAAGAAAAGTGCGCAAGGTAGGACGGATTGCCGGAACCAGCCAAACCGCCGTAAAAATAAAGACAAAGGATCGAACGGTAAGCACTCCCCAGGGAAAGGGAATTTTCGTGGAGCGCAGTATGATCGCCCAGTTAACCGGGCATCCTGACCTGGTTCTTCTGCCGGATCCTGAGTAATGAGAATAGTTAACTTCTGGGAAAACAACTTGACAAAGAATTATAAACGATTTAAATAATTACAAAATATCCCGTTGCTAACCGGGTCCCAAATCGTGTTCTTATCCAACTATTACAGACAGAAGCCCATAACATGAAAAACCGATTGATTATCTAACTCGCAATAGAATGTTGTAAACCCGTTGCAATTTCGGGTTACGAGTTTTGAGCTATATTTTAATATTTCAATCTCAACGCGCAATGTGTTACGAATAATCTTTAATAAAACCCAACATCTAATCATATTCAGCCTTCTGGTGGATGTACTATACTTACAAAATTGCTCTCAATGACAAAATAAGATAATGTAAAATGGGGGTTTAGCTATGTCTAGATCATTCAAGTTTGTTTTTGTTTTCTCCCTAGTTTTGCTTTTAGCAGTTGCAACGGCTGCGGAAGAAGCGGGAAGAGCCTACTACGACTTGGGTGTTTTTGCCTATGATGACGGTGATTACGGGGAGGCTGAAAAGAGCCTGAAGGCGGCGTTAACTTTTATGCCCGACAATCCTTCTTACAATCATTACATGGGGAAAACCTACCTGAAGATGAAACGTTATGATGAAGCATTGGCACATCTCAAGCCGGCCTATGATGTTAATCCTGAGGTGCCGGGATTGAAATATGATCTGGCCTTAGGTTTTTTCCAGGTACAAGATTATGCCAAGGCCGCTGACCTTTTTGAAGACGTTTTCCAAGAGGACCCTTCAAACGTACTTGCCCTGTATCATACAGGTGTCAGCTTATACATGCAAAAAGAGCACTCAAAAGCGTTGGATTATTTAATCAATGCTTCAGAAAAAAGTCCCAGTATTAAAGCCATGGGATATTTTTATGCCGGTATCTGCCATCAAAAGATGGGGGATATGGAAAATGCCGTTAAAAAGCTTGAATATGTAAAATACAACGCCAAAGAGGCATCTCTAAGAGAATCCGCCGTCCAAAGACTGGAAGCCATTGAAAAGCAAAAAAAGCTTAAGCCTTATAGTGTCTACATGAAATTAGGCATACAGTATGACGACAATGTCGTGCTGGAACCGGTTGACGAAGATGTTGTAGCCGATGAAGAGGATTGGATGGCAGTGTTGTATTTCTCAGGCAGATACAATGTTGTCAACCGGCAGGATTATATCTTAGGTGCCGGCTACAATCATTATCAGACCTGGCATGAAGATTTGGATGAGTATGATTTAACCGGGAGCATTCTGGATCTTTATGCAACGTATCGCTTCAATCCTTTTACTTTCGGTTTTACTTATAGCCCCAACTACTACTGGCTTGATTCTGACAGCTATATTATGAAGCACCACCTCAAACCTGAAGTGTCATATAAGATCAACGAGAATCTTGTGACCAAATTGTCCTACAGCTATTATCGTAACAAATATTTTGAGGATGAAGACCGGGACGGCCATACCCATGAGGGATTCTTGAATTTCTATTACCGCTTGGGCGGTCAGATGGGATATTTATTCGGCGGACTTGGCTATGAGGACGTTACCGCCTCCCATCCGGATCAATACTTCGGCCAGTTGAAAACCCGGCTGGGTGGATCCCTCAATATGCCATTGGAGCTTGTTTTTAATGCCACCTTGAAATTTTATCGCAAGGATTATGATAATGTAAACTCCATCTTCGGTGTGAGTCGAGAGGATAACAAATACAATATCCTGGTATCACTCTCCCGCAAACTGGTTTATGACTGGCTGCGCATTGTGGGAGAGTATAGTTACACCAAAAACGATTCAAACATCAGTGACTATGAATACAAACGACATGTGGCAAATCTATCTGTGGCGGTAAGCTTTTAATAGGAGTCTGAAAATGAGAGTATTCCAAAAAAGAACGGTGTATATATGCTGTGCTTTAACGCTTCTTTTTGTGGCAGGAAATGGTTTTGCCCTCGAGAAGTTATCTTCCGAGACGTTGCTGCCACAGGATCTGGTCATCGAGGAGGATTTTCAGCCGGGAAACGGGTTGTCGGTAGGGCTTATTCAGGTGGTTGAAGGCCGGGTCGTGGTCATGCACGCCGATATGTTACGCGGTTATTTGGCCAAGAAAGATCTACCGCTTTTTCAGGGTGATATTATCGTCACGGGCAAAGATGGTCGGGCCAAATTGGCATTGAATGACGGCAGCATATTGAGCCTGGCGAGTGAAACCCGGGTGGTTATCAATCAGAGTGTGTATCATAAGAAGAAGAAAAGGCGTTTTTCTTTTTTCAAACTGGTGGGCAAGACGCGTTTTTGGGTCAAGAAACTGGTGGATCTTAAGCAATCCGACGTTAAGATCAAGACAGAGACGGCAGTTGTTGGTGTGAGGGGCTCTGACTTTATCATTGAGGGGACATTGGCGACTACGATAGTGACGGCCCTTGAACTTGGAGGTTCCCAGTTGGAGATCGTGAGCATAGCCAAACCGGATGCCAAGCCGACCATTCTCAACAGCAACCAGCGTTCCGAGGTTAAGAAGGGCGAACTTCCGACCATACCCGTGTTTGTTTCGTCTGCTGAGCGGGAACGGATGAAAATGGACTTTATTCCCATACCGGGACCGGGTGACCCAATTGAACCTCCTGATTTCGGCAAGCCGGGTGAGCCGCTAAAGCCGGTTTACTTTTCTTATGATGATCTGATTGATCCTGAAGAAATCATGAAAAAACCAGAAGGTGAAGA
>CALANC010000261.1 GCA_937925895.1 uncultured Desulfobacterales bacterium | reverse complement strand
AGAGAATGTTAAATCGAAGTCGATAAATATAATTGGAGAAAGACAAGAGTTCACGAGAAAATATGAGTTTGTGATTATCGACCAAGGCTTTAATGATCTACACGATGAACTCCAAAATAAGATGAGTCAGCTCAATGAAGTGTCAAAAAAATTGATTGATTCAAATATCAGGCTCAAGGAAATGGCAACCACAGATGAGTTAACCTCTTTATATAATCGGCGTTACTTTGATCAAAGATTGCTTGAGGAGACAAGCAGGTCCGACAGATATAAACAGGAACTGTCTCTCATTATGATCGACTTTGATGATTTTAAACAACATAACGACGTTTATGGCCACCAAACAGGCGATAAATTACTGCGTGAAATGGCTAAATTGATACGAACATCCCTTCGTAAATCAGACGTGGTTTTCCGTTATGGTGGGGATGAATTTGCTGTTTTAATTCTTGGATGTGAACTGACGAAAGCTAAGCACGTAGCTAAAGGCCTTGTAAAAAGAGTTTCTAATCATCCATTTGAAAACTTGGATGGGAAACCCATTGAGAGAATAACAATTAGTTGTGGAGTAGCTTGTTATAAAGGGAATATGGCAGCATTTGTGGCAGAAGCAGACAAACACCTTTTTGCAGCCAAGTCCGCCGGAAGAGGGCAGGTGGTTGCTCAGATGTAATGAGACCTTTGGAAAACGCTCTCATAGCTTTTCACTCGAATCCCCAGGCCGCCTCGCCTTGCCCGTCCGCCATCGGCTTTGCCTCAGGCGAATGTCGGGCGGGCTTGGCTGACGGGCAAGCTTGAATCCTTGGCTCCTTTATGGATCACTTCAACTCTTTTAAAGATGATCCAATTTTTTATACCTTGATTTTCTGAACAGCAATCAAGGAGATCGTACTCAAGGCCGCACCACACACAAAAGGGATGCGGTAATCAACAATCCACAGCAGACCCCCTATAGCAGGAAGTACAACTGCTGCAATATGGTTTATGGTAAACCCTACGGCCATGCTGGGCGCGATGTCCCTGGGGTCTCCCACCTTTTGAAAATAAGTGCGAATGGCAATGGCAAAGTTAAAAAAAACGTGATCAAGAATGTAAAGTATTGCCACGATCATTTTTGACTCCACTGTAGCGTAGGTGAGAAAAATGAATATCAGGCTGAAATATTCGAGAGAGAGGATCTTTCTTTCTCCAAAGCGGATGATGCTTTTGCCGATAAGAGGGCTCAAGAAATAGCCGATCAGATTGTTGATTATAAAAAGGAGGGCAATCTCCTGAACCGTAAATTGGAATTTTTTGACCAACAAAAAGACAGCAAACGACACAAAAATTTGGCGTCGGGCACCGGCCATAAAAGTTAGAAAGTAGTAAAGCCAATATTTTTTACGGAAAATCATTTTTTTGTGTTGGGGAATAATATCTTTGTCAACCGGGTCCTGAAGAAGGCCCCAGCAGCCGGCAGCTATAATAAGGCCTCCGATGAGCAGGTAAATTTGCACAAAGTTCAAGATGGGGGCGATTAGATAGATCAAGATACCTATGGCGATGTTCGAAGCGGAAGCCAGGCCGCGCAATTGACCGAAAACCCATGGAGACGTTTGTTTGTCAAAATATTGTAATGTTAGCGATTGATTGGTGGTTTCGTAATAGTGGAAACCGAAGCTCATTATAAGGGTAGTAAATAGAAGGCCGGTGTAAGAAGGAAACAACCCGGTCGCCGCCACTCCAATGCCAAGAATCAAGATAGATAATGCAGACAGACGATGTTCTTTCACTATCATGATGACAAATATGGCAAGTAGTGCCAGGAATCCGGGAATTTCCCTTACCGAGTGAATCATTCCGATGTGGTTGCCATCCAGGCCGACCGCCTTTACGGCAAAGTTGTCGAATATCGTTCGCCATGCCTGAAGCCCTATGGTCGAACTAATTGTAAGGACCATCAGAAAGCGGTACATGGGATTTTGTTTAATTGCTATCATATAAAAAAATAGCCCAACAAGTGGACTAAATTTTAATAAAACATCCGAAAGAAAGCATGGATGAATTATTCTTTAAATATTTTTACTGCAAGTTCAATGTCTTCCGGACAAAACACAAACAAACACTTTTCTTCCGGTGACGAAACCGATCCGTAAACATAGTTGATATTGATGCCTTCCTGACCGAACTTGTTTGCAATTGCTGCCAGGGAACCCGGCCTGTTATCAAGCTCTACCGTTATTACCGGCATAATATCAAAAAGAAATTCATTTTTTGACAGCAGATCGATAGCTTTGTCGGTCTGGTCAACCAACAACCTGATTAGGGCGAATTGGGCCGAGTCCTTTCGCATGGAATTATAGCTGGCTACCGAAGCGATCCGCTTGAGGGATTTTCCCCTGGCCTCAAATAGATTCTGAACGTAGGATGACGCATCCTGTATTGTAAGTGCATCGATATTGATGTTCTCATTTGAAAGCAGTGATGTCAGTCTCCCAAGTTCTCCGGGAACATTTTTTAAAAAAAGCGATATCTCCGTTCTGACCATTTTACTCTCCTGTGTCTAATATTAGATTGCTATATTACGCCGCGATAATAAGCCAATCGCCTGGCGTATGGCTTAAATGCATTCAACAAAATGGATATCTCCTGTTCGGATAAAGGTTCTATGCCGCGTCCTACTTCGGCCAATGTTGTGGTTTCTTCGGCATTTGAGCACCCGACAATGGCAACACTAATGTCTTGTGATAGTGCATACCTGATGAGCAACTCAGGAGTAATCCCTTGCTTCAGCTGGACATAGTGACCGGCGCCCAGAACCTTCATTCCAATAACAGCCGTTCCTTTGTTAATGGCTGCAGGCAAAGTGGATGTCAAAAAACCGCCCAGAACGCTCTCGATGGGGTTGACCGGCATCATGACTGCATCCACGGGCCATTCGGTCAGGGCTCTTGTTAAAATATCCGGGTCATGGTGCCCGGTGACCCCGATGAATTTTACTTTGCCTGCTGATTTGGCTTCTATAAACGCCTCCAGTGCTCCTCCTTTACCTGAAATCTCTTTGAGATCTTCATTTGTTCTCACATCATGGATTTGCCACAAATCAAGATAGTTGATGTTTAGACGATCAAGTGTCTCTTGAAGTTCGGTCAAGGCTCCTTCCCGGTCACGCCTGGCTGATTTACTGGCCTGAAAAACCCTAGGTCTTAGCTCAGAAGACTCATGCCACACGGAGCCGTAATATCGTTCACTATCGGAATAGACTCTGGCGCAATCAAAATAGGTGATACCTTGTTCGATGGCCGTTTGAATGACCTCACGCGCCTCTTCGGTGCGACCATAAGTTCTAAGAACCCCTTCACCGCCCAATCCGACTCTACCATGTTGTTTTAAAACTTCGGGCAACATAACATTTTCTTTCATTTTGTTCTGATAAATCTTAACCTTCGGGTTCGGCCTCTTTATCCATCAGATAAGACATTAAAACATCGAAATTGACATGTCGATGTATTTTTTTTAATAAAGGGAATTAGTTTTCACTTTTGCCTATAAAACAATTGCCAGGTATCTGAAAAGTATTTTGATCATTGAAACGCTTGCTTAGAGCATTTGCAAAAGACTTTTGGACACCATTAATAATAAATTCTAAAGGATAAAGCAATGCACACGTATCCCATTCCAATGGTTCCGGGACCGGTTAAATTACCGCAGGCTATTTTGGATGTTTATCAAACCAACTATGGCTCAGCTGACCTGGAAGTTGAATTCCTTGAGCTGTATAACAGAACCGAAGCCAATCTCAAAGCCATTTTGGGAACAGAAAAGCAAGTTATCATTCAAACCGGCGAAGGCATGCTGGCGTTATGGAGTGCTTTAAAAAATTGTATTATTCCTCAGGACCGGGTCCTTTCAATTGCTACCGGAGTTTTTGGTCACGGGATCGGCGACATGGCTTCGTTGATAGGTGCCGAGGTAAAAAAAGTAAGCATACCCTATAACGAAACAATTTCCGGTATAACAGAGATTGAAGATGCTATCGTAACTTTCAAACCCAAGATGATTACGGCTGTCCATTGTGAAACACCATCCGGGACATTAAATCCTATCGCAGAATTGGGACAACTCAAAAATACCCATAACGTTCCGTTGCTATACGTGGATGCCGTCGCCAGTGCGGGCGGCGCACCTGTTCTAAGTGATGAGTGGCACATTGACTTATGTTTGGGTGGGTCTCAAAAGTGTCTTTCGTCATTGCCTGATATGTCTTTTTTATCTGTAAGCGACACGGCGTGGGAAATTATTCATCAGGTCGATTATGTCGGTTATGACGCTTTGAGGCCTTTTAAGCAAGCCCAGTACGAGAATTATTTCCCCTATACGCCCAGTTGGCACGGGGTAGCGGGTCTAAATGTCGGTGCAGAATTGATTCTAGATGAAGGATTGGACAACAGTTTTCTTCGTCACGAGGAAGTTGCAGGGTATTGCAGAGAAAAATTAATCGAGATGGGTTTTTCACTATTTCCTGCCCCTGATGCAATACCATCTCCCACAGTGACCGCCGTTAATGTACCAGATGGGATTGAATGGCCTGAGTTCGACACAAAACTCCGGCAGCACGGATTAGTTGTTGGTGGAAGCTATGGACCCCTTGCCGGTAAAGTCTTTCGACTTGGACATATGGGAACACAGGCGGATAAAGAATTGGTCCGCCAGGCATTACATGTTTTGGATGAAGTAAAACCCTGATTGATCGCAAAAAAATTGGGAAAAATAATTTAAGGGTGAAAAAAATTCAAGTAATAAATCATAATTCCATCAAATTATGTATAAATTATATATAATTTTGCTTGACATAACGTAATTACCTTCCTAAAATACAATTCAGAGAACATTCCAACCAGACTCAACGCGCATTAATAAAGACAAGAGACCATGAGACTACACATCATAGATAATGGAGGCAGGCGTATAGGAATTGAGAGGCGAGTATTTTCCTACGCCTACCATATTCCTGAGCGCCGGTCGGGCAATGGACGCAGGAGCTGGGTAGATCGCAGGGTTGAAAAGAGCAGTGGCGTGATAGATTTCGAGCGCAGAGTTGCTTTTAAATTGCTATTTTCCCGTGAGCCTGAGCCGAGACATCAGACAGCCTAAAAGGTCTCGCTACTGTTCCACCTTTAATGGGCGTCTTTTTTCTATCCGATAATCCACTCTTATTTTTTCTTTTGATCCGGATGCGATTATTAATGAAGCAGGGTTGAGAGCCAGGTTAACTGATATGGTGCCTGATTCTTTTATATTATCGAGCTGTACCTTTTCAGTATAAATGGTTGAAATATTTTGTAGGATTCGATTTCCTCCTATCACATCGATTTTTTCAGGGACAACATTGATCCAGGAAAGAATCAAATCTTCCGGCAATCTGCCAACCCAGTCAACCTGAATCGGCAAATTCTTTTTTATGGTCTCATCAAGAGTCAATTCAACAACAGAGGGGGCAACCTTTTTCAGAAAGATCCCGGGTGGCAGTGTAATGTTTTCCTGAGTAATGGAAAAAGTATTTTCTCCTACCACCGCTTTTTCCAGATCCAACCTCACATGGATCTGTTCAGTTCGAATCGATTTAATCAAGGCTCCTGATCCGCCAAGGTGGAGGCTTACGGCATCCACAGAGGTGTCAACAATTTCCATCGCAGGATCTCGTTTCGTATACTCCACCGGTATTTCAAGGGTAATCAAGGAATCCAAGCCTTTTGAAAAGCTGAACCAGATGCCTGTTACAAACAAGATTGAAACCAGGGCAGCGATGCCAATTTCAAGTTTTTTCTTTTTGGGGTAACCCTTTTCTTTTTCAGTTATTCCTAAGTGTTCTTGTAATATTTCAATAAGTTCAGAAGGATCGGAGATTTCCGTTATTATGGATTGTTTGGCCACAACCACGTTTCCTGTTTCCTCGGATACCGCTAAGGCCAACGCATCGGTCATTTCGGCCAATCCAAGCGCTGCCCTATGGCGTGTACCGTAATGTGAAGGTAGGTCGTCACTTTTTGATAAAGGTAGAATAGCACCCACTTCGTTGATTCGGTTGCCTTCAATGACGGCAGCGCCATCATGGACCGGGTTGTCAGGCCAGAAGATGCTCATAATCATTTCCTTGGAGACCAATCCCTGCCAGATACTTCCTCCCTGGATGATATCTCGAATATCTTCTTTTGCCGGAATAACAATTAGAGCACCGATGTGTCGTCGTGCTAATGCACGCACGCTTTCTGCAATGATTTCTATCGGAGTATGAACCGTTTTATGATGGAATCCCCACAGGATTGACTTTAAATTTTTGGCCTGTAGTACGCTGCGGATTTCATTTCTGAAAACAATGATGATTATGAGGGCGGCAACAGCAGTAATTCCCTGCATGGCCCAGCTGGTTAAAATGAGGCCGAAAAAGACAGCTAGCCGTTGAAATATCCACAGGATCGCAATCCCGGTGAGCACTCTAAAAACAGTGGTCCCTCTAAACAGCACGTAGAGACGGAAAAGGATATAGCTGTTTAACAGGATGTCAAAAACATCCTGCCATCTGATGGTTGTAAAGAAAGGCCAGGGCATTTTCATCGTAAATCAATCGGTGATACTAAATCTTAAAATATGGAGAAGATTTTCTTCTTTATCGCAAATTTCGACTCTCCAAGAACCCTTATCTGTTTCTCGAAGCTGAATGCTGCTATAGGTTGACCATCGAGGGGTCTGAAGCGTCAACCTCTTTTTGGTGCTAAGCTTATCTTTATGGAACCATTTGTGGTAG
>CALANC010000260.1 GCA_937925895.1 uncultured Desulfobacterales bacterium | reverse complement strand
ACAACTTTCTCTCCCTTGCTCACAATATCTCCAACCTGTTTTAAATATCTGACAATCATCCCGGGCATAGGTGCTTTTAGTGGCGTGCCTTCAACATCAGCAGCCACGGGCGCCGGCGCGACTGGAGCAGGTTCTGCCGGTTTAGGCTCAGGTGCTGCGGGTTTGGGAGGTGCCGGAGCAGCCGGTGCAGGCGCAGCCGGTGCAGGAGCTGCAACAGGTGGTGCAGGAACTACAGCCGTCGGTTGAACCGGCATTTGCTGAACATAGCTGATAACTGGCGATCCTCCGGGCTCCTCCACACCCACCTCAAAGTATTCGTCATCCACGTAAACGTTGAAGGTCCGCAGAGCGTCGGTCTTGGGCGGGCCTTTCTTCTCCACTTTCGGAACCAGTTTGCCGAGTTTGGCCAATTTAAACATCTCGTCTTCCGCTTTAATCTCTTCCAGTGTCCGGGCCTTGACTTCCGGTGGCGGATCTTCCTTACCGTATTTCCAGTTCAAAAACCTTTTCCCAGTAACCGGAAAAATTGCATAGGTAATAACATCGTCCAGGTCCTGGGCAAGACCCTCGGTGTCCTTTTTGGCCTGTTCTAATTCAGGTTCCAATACATCGGCGGGCCTGCAGGTAATCGGTTCTTCTCCCCTTTCGTAGCCTTTTAAAGCTTTCTTTTGAAGTTCGGGGTCTATGGGTATGGCGGTTTTGCCATATAAACCGTAGCATAGATCTTTGACCTGGCCGGTTATCATCTTGTAGCGCTCGTTTTCATCATCAAAAAGTACATTGTTGACGGTTTGGACGCCAACGGTCTGGCTGGTGGGTGTTACCAGCGGAACCTGGCCAAGCTCTTTTCTTACCCTGGGAAGCTCTTTGTAAACCTCATCGATCTTATGCAACGCATCCATTTCCCGTAGCTGGTTCACCAGGTTGGAAAGCATGCCTCCCGGGGTCTGGTGCAACAGAACATTGATATCAATGACCGACACCTTGGAATCGTCCAGCAGATGTTTGTATTTGGGCAAAACTTTCTTTTCCAGTATTTCATTGATTTCCGCCAGTTGTTTGATATCGAATCCCGTGTCGCGGCTGGTACCCAGAAGTGTCATCACAAGCGGTTCAAGAGCTGCATGAGATGTCCGGTAGGCATACGGCGACATGCAGGTGTCTATGATATCAACCCCCGCCTCGATGGCCTTCAGAAAGCTCATGGGAGACATGCCGGAGGTAAAATGACTGTGCATGTGGATGGGAGGTTTCACTGTTGCCTTTAATGCCTTGATAATGTCATAAGCATCATAGGGGGCTATCAGTCCTGCCATGTCTTTTAAACAGATACTGTCGGCACCCATGGCTTCCAGGTCTTTGGCCTTTTTGACGTAGTAGTCAATATTGTAAACTTCTCCGCCTAATCGCGGTTCGGTCATGGTATAACAGATGCAGCCTTGAAAATGCCTCCCGCACTGTTTGATAACACGAACAACCGTCTCAAAGTTACGGTAGTCGTTCAAAGGGTCAAATGTTCTGAATATTTCAAGGCCGTTTTCAGATGTTCGCTCCACAAAGACCTCAGCGAGATCGTCCGCATAATTTCTGTAACCCACCAAATTCTGCGCCCTTAAAAGCATGGAAAAAGGTGTTTTGGGCATATACCGTTTTAACGTTCGTATCCTTTCCCAAGGGTCCTCATTTAAAAAACGGTGCATGGTATCAAAGGTGGCACCACCCCATGTCTCTATGGCCCAGAACCCGACCTCGTCCATTTTTTCGGCAACCGGAATCATGTCTTCAGTCCGCCCTCTTGTGGCAAACAGAGACTGATGACCATCTCGCAGGGTCAGGTCCTGTATCTTAACAGGATTTTCCGCCGCCGGCCTCTCTTTGCTGTAATCCATGGTCGTTATTTTCACCTCATTGTGATCACTCATCTTAACGTTCTCCTCTTATAAATATTTTTTAGTATTCCGATTTAAAGGTGGTAAAGCCGCATTATACAAATTTGTTCTAGGATTTTATTTAAAGGTTTTCATCTGCATCATGTTGCGCATTTGCATCTGAGTCAGTCTGCCGCTAACCCCCCACATTTTTACGAACGCCACATCAGCAGCAATTGCACCAGGTTCTTTTTGAACTGAAGGTACAGTCAAAGACTGGATGGAAACCGCCTCTTCCTCTGTCATTATATAGTTCAATACTGCAGCAGTTGCAGCTGATATTTTCTTGCTGTTCTCCATTGGTTCACCATTTTAGATTGAAGATTTATTGTTGAAAATCGAACATGTTAAAAAGATTTTCCACAACCCTAATTGGTCAATTTTCAATATTCAAGAGTAAACTATACCGGTATATTCCCATGTTTTTTCGCGGGCGTCGTTTCTCGTTTGGTGCACATGATTTCCAGAGCCTCGATTAACCTCGGTCTGGTTTCATTTGGGACGATAACGGCATCAACAAAACCCCGACTGGCGGCACAGTAAGGATTTGAAAATAGATTTTCATATTCCCCGACTTTTTCCCGGCGCTTGGCCTCTGGGTCATCGGCTTCTTTTATTTCCCGCCGATGAATGATATTGCATGCCCCGGCCGCGCCCATCACCGCTATCTCTGCACTTGGCCAGGCAAATGCCATGTCTGCACCAAGGTCTTTGGAGCACATGGCAAGATATGACCCCCCATAATCCTTGCGAGTCACCAGCAGCAACTTGGGTACCGTTGCCTCTGAATAGCACCAGAGGAGCTTGGCGCCATGTCGGATAATCCCACCCCACTCCTGTTGGCTCCCGGGAAGATACCCGGGGACATCTGCGATGGTAAGCATGGGAACGTTAAATGCATCACAAAACCGTATAAACCGGGTTGCTTTGTCAGAAGCATCAATGTCCAGACACCCGGCCAAGACCTGGGGCTGGTTTGCAATGATGCCGATACTTCTCCCGTTCAGTCTGGCAAAACAGACGATGATGTTTTGGGCATAGAATTCATGGGGCTCAAAAATATCACCGTTATCCACGATAGAGCGAATCACGTCCTTCATGTCATAAGATTGGTTGGGATTATCCGGAATAATGGCGTCAAGTGCCGGATCCGTGCGTCTTGGATCATCGCCGATATGAACCGTCGGCGGATCTTCCATGTTGTTTGAGGGCAAATAAGAGAGCAACTTTTTAATCCGGTTGATGGCATCCTCATCGTTTTCACAGGCAAAATGCGCCACCCCGCTCTTTTCGTTGTGGGCCATGGCGCCGCCGAGCTCCTCAAAAGAAATCTCCTCCCCGGTTACAGACCTGATAACATCCGGACCGGTAATAAACATGTAGCTGCTCCCTTTTACCATAAAAACCCAGTCTGTCATGGCGGGTGAATAGACGGCACCTCCGGCGGTCGGCCCCATTATCGCCGAGATTTGAGGAATGACCCCCGAACTCATGGAATTGCGATAAAAAATCTGACCGTATCCGGAAAGCGAATCAACACCTTCCTGAATTCTGGCCCCTCCGGAATCGTTCATACCCACGAACGGTACGCCGGCTTTGAGCGCCATATCCATAATCTTGCAGATCTTCTTTGAATGCATCTCACCGAGGCTGCCGGCTCTGGCTGTAAAATCCTGAGCAAAGGCAAAGACCGGCCTGCCGTCCACGAGACCATGGCCGGTTATGACGCCATCGGACGCGATTTCAACTTTCTCCATGCCAAAATTTACACATCGGTGACTCACGAACATGTCAAGTTCACGAAATGTCCCTGGATCAAAAAATGCATCCAATCGTTCCCGGGCGGTCATTTTCCCCTGCTTTTTTTGCTTGGCAACCGCTTTTTCGCCCCCCATTTCCAGGATCTTTGCTTCTCGCTCTTTTAGATCCTTAATTTTATCTGAAATGATACCCATTATTGAATTCCTTTCATTTCTCAAGATCGATTTTATTCTGCACGCTCTTTACTTGCTTCATCGGCCCAAAGAAACAGTTCCTCCCGAACAATGAAAATTCATCTGTCAACAGTATGCCATTGTGTAAAAACGATTGGTGTGAATTCAGCCGGTAAATCTGTCTCTAGACCTACAGTTTAATCATATGAATAGATTTCGTATTCGGTTTTTTCCCCAAGCAAATGGTCAATTTTTTCTTGGGTTCCCCTTCTTTCGTCGGCAAGCACCCATTTTCTCCAGTCGTCCATGGATTGCCATGTGCTGACGACCAGATTCTCTCCGGGGCGATCGATTCTTTTATAGGTCTCCCCTGAAATGTACCCTGGTTGTTGCATGGCCAAATTTCTAAGTTTTTGAAGAAGAGGTTTTAAAGCCTCAGCCTTGTTTACAGGTACGACCCGTTTAATGATTATTTTAACAGCCATATTCCCATCCCCCTTTCTCAGTAAAATCAAGAAATGATTCTATTTTGATTCTAGACCTGCTTACTATTGTCAAGAAAAAAAAGCAATTTATTTGCTGCGATTGTCGATGCCGTTGTTCCTTCTTTTACCTCCTTTAAAATTCTTGGCAGCATCTTTTTAACCTGGGG
>CALANC010000259.1 GCA_937925895.1 uncultured Desulfobacterales bacterium | reverse complement strand
TATCACGTTCCCCTGTTTTCAGGCGTTGAACAACCCGCCAATGAGCTGGAACGATAAAGCTTATTTTTTCCTTCTCTTGGGCAAGAATATATTCCGGTTGAAGAATTCCAACGATCATCATCACCCCAATTGCTGTTACGATCACCTTTTTACAAAACCCTCTTTTTTGCTTTTTCGGCAAGTTCGACAAGGGTCATCACTTTTGGTTTAGGTTTCGAGTCAGCCAGCATGTCATACTTCTCTTTGGGCAAATTATTTTTCAAATAGTTTACCACATCAAAGCGTTCCCACCAGCAATCAAAAATCTTCCAGCAAACGGAATGGTCGTCTCCCATGGTTTTACAATACCGAAAGGATACTCGCCCACCCAGTCTGGGACATCGTTGTTCTATATTTTCTTCGAATTCTTTCATGAAATTTCCGGGCCAGCCCTTATTTTTCATGCCTAGGTTTGCTGAAAAATTTTCATGAAATATCCGGGTTAGCGACTTTTTATCTGTTGCGGTTTGGGAAAATTTTCAAACACCTTTTCCGAAGCCTCTATCTCATCATCACTTAAGACAAAATTGTATAGTTCGCCAGCAAAGTATTTATCGTAAGCTCCAAGATCGATAAGTCCGTGTCCGCTCCAATTGAAAAGTATAACTTTTTCCTTAGCTTCTTCTTTGGCTTTGATCGCTTCTTCGACCACTCCTGCCAAGGCATGATTCGTTTCTGGAGCAGATATGAACCCTTCCGTTTTTGCAAAAACAACACCCGCCTTGTATGCATCCAACTGAGTAGCGGCTCTTGCCTCAATAATTCCTTCATTTACCAGCTGACTCACCGTGGGTGACATACCATGATATCGAAGTCCTCCGGCATGTATAGGCGGGGGAACAAATGCATGGCCCAAACTGTGCATGGGTAAAAGGGGCGTATATTTTGCCGTATCACCATGATCATATACAAAAGGTGCTTTTGTCATCGTTGGACAAGCGGCAGGTTCATAGGGATAGATGTCAATTTCTTTTCCGTTTATCTTGTCATATACAAATGGAAACGCAATACCTGCAAAATTACTCCCACCTCCCGCACATGCTATGACAACATCCGGATACTCACCGATTTTCTCTAACTGCTTCTTTGCTTCCAGACCGATAATTGTCTGATGCAACATCACATGATTTAACACGCTGCCCAAAGAATAGCGCGTTTTCCCACTTTCGTCGGTAACCGCCGCTTCAATGGCTTCGCTGATGGCAATACCGAGACTTCCCGGAGTGTCAGGATCTTTCTCTAGGGCATTACGACCTGCGTTCGTTTCGGTGCTGGGGCTTGCGATACACTCTCCACCCCAGGTTTCTATCATTGACTTACGATAAGGTTTCTGGTCAAAACTAACTCTGACCATGTACACCTTACATTCGACGCCAAACTGGGAACAAGCAAAAGAAAGCGCACTCCCCCACTGACCGGCACCGGTTTCCGTGGTCATTTTTTCAATTCCGAAGATCTTGTTATAATACGCCTGGGGTACTGCCGTGTTTGGCTTGTGGCTTCCTGGAGGGCTTACCCCTTCGTTCTTAAAGTAAATTCTTGCTGGTGTCTCTAGATACTTTTCCAAAGCGAGTGCTCTTACCAGAGGGGACGGTCGCCAAATGTTTAGTACATTTAAAACCTCACCCGGTATATCTATCCACCTTTCAGGGCTTACTTCCTGTTCTATCAGGTTCATGGGAAATACCGGAGCCAGGTCGTCTGGACCTACCGGATTGCCATCAGGACCTAACGGTGGATTCAACTTAATATCGGCTAATATATTGTACCATTGTCGAGGAATTTCATCTTCTGACAAAAAAACTTTTCTGACTTCCATACCATCCTCCTATTATTTTTGGGTTTCGTCAGCTAGAACGCTAACCTTTATATTGATACCCTCTTTTTTAATCGCCATGCGGATACTGTCCAGGATTCCATTGATAAAAGCCCCTGATTCCTCTGTACCGAATTTTTTCCCCACATCAATTGCTTCGTTTATGGCCACTTTTGGCGGAATATCGTGGCAACAGAGTAGTTCATAGGCCGCAATTCTAATTATATTTCGGTCTACACAGGACATGCGTGTTAATTTCCAGTTATCGGAAAAGCTTTCGATGACAGCGTCGATTTCAGATTTTGCCTGAATCACACCTTTTACCAGCCTAAAAAAGAAGGGGGTCGCTTTTTTCTGGGGCGCAAAATTATCGCAAAAGCGGTGCAGCATCTCATCTGAATCATCCTGACGCATATCCATATAATAGAGTACCTGCATCGCAAGCTCTCTTGATTTGCGCCGGCTCCCCATGGTTACGCCTAATCGATAATTTCAATCAAGTTCGCCATCTCCACGGCGGTTATTGCCGCACTCCATCCTTTATTACCGGCTTTTGTACCAGCACGTTCGATTGCCTGTTCTATGGTATCGGTGGTAACAATCCCAAAAATGACCGGAATGTCGGATTCCAAACTTACCGCAGCAATTCCTTTAGACACTTCGGCACTGACATATTCAAAATGCGCCGTTGCTCCTCGAATAATGGCACCCAGGCAAACGACTGCATTGTATCGGCCTGTTGTTGCCAACTTTTTTGCCATCAGCGGTATCTCAAATGAGCCTGGAACTTTAACAATGTCAATATCTTTTTCCTTTGCACCGGAACGCAGCAAACCATCAACAGCACCTTCAAGAAGTCTTTCGGTGATAAAATCATTAAACCGACTGACGATAAGTGCAAACCTCTTACCTTCTGCAATAAGGTTGGCTTCAATAACTTTCGGCATTTAAGTTCCTCCCGGTTAAATTAACAGGTTCCCTTTTCCTTGATTCTCCCGTATCATGATGCAGCATCAATATTCAGCATATGTCCCATTTTGAGTTTCTTACACTCAAGATAACACTGGTTGTATTTGTTCGGTGTAATGTCAATGGGTATCTGCTCAACGATACTAAGCCCGTATCCTTCAAGTCCTACCATTTTTTTGGGATTGTTGGTAATGAGTCTCATTTTTCTAACGCCGAGATCCACCAAAATCTGGGCGCCAATACCGTAGTTTCTCATATCTGGTTTAAATCCGAGTTCTTCATTGGCCTCAACGGTATCAAACCCCTGATCCTGAAGTTCATAGGCCCTTAATTTATTAACAAGACCGATGCCTCTACCTTCCTGACGTATATAAAGCAATACACCGGACCCTTCATTATCAATCATTCCCATCGCCTTATAAAGTTGTTCACCACAGTCGCAGCGGAGCGAACCGAAGATATCACCGGTCAGGCATTCCGAATGAACCCGAACCAAAACGGGAGTCTCAGAATCGATCTCACCTTTGATCATGGCGACATGAAGGAGATCATCTACCTGGTTCTCATAAACGACGGCGTTGAATTCACCTGAATGTTCGGTAGGAATAACCGTTTCCGCAGCCTTTTTCACGAATGATTCTTTGCGCATACGATATTCAATAAGATCAGCGATTGTACATATGCCGATACCGTGTTTTTTACTGAACGCCTCGAGTGCCGGCATTCTAGCCATCGTACCGTCCTCATCCATAATTTCACAAATCACCCCTGCAGGTCTTAAGCCCGCGAGACGTGCCAAATCGATAGATCCCTCTGTTTGGCCTGCACGCACTATCACACCGCCATCTTTGCCTCTCAACGGGAATATATGTCCCGGTTTTACCAGATCACTTGGTTTGGCATCGTCTGCTACGGCCGTAAGGATCGTCCTGGCACGGTCTGCAGCAGAAATACCCGTTGTTACACCGCATCTAGCTTCGATAGACACCGTAAAGCCGGTCTGAAAAGCAGAGGTGTTGTTATTGACCATGGGTGGAAGGTCAAGGGAGTCGATCTTTTCTCCCGTCATGGACAGGCAAATGAGTCCCCTTCCATATTTTGCCATGAAATTTATTGCTTCAGGTGTAACAGCTTCGGCTGCCATGGTGAGGTCGCCTTCATTTTCACGGTCTTCATCATCGACGAGTATGACCATTTTTCCTGATTTTATTTCTGCAATCGTTTCTTCAATGGTTAATAGTGGCATTTCTT
>CALANC010000258.1 GCA_937925895.1 uncultured Desulfobacterales bacterium | reverse complement strand
TTAACAAGAATATTAATTTTTCAGGTTAAAAAGGAGGTTTCCATGCCACAACATGTAGTTGTCATCGGAGCTGTCGCGCTTGGCCCTAAGGCGGCTTGCCGTTTAAAAAGATTGGATCCGGATTCTCAGGTCACCATGATTGATCAGGACGACCTGATCTCTTATGGCGGCTGCGGCATCCCCTATTTCATATCCGGCGACGTGGGTGATCCGGGGCAACTTCAGACCACCAGCTTTCATATGCTCAGGGATAAAAGATTTTTTCGTGATGCGAAAGATATTGAGGTAAAAACCAAATGCAGGGCCCTTGCCATAGACAGGAAGAACAAGCAGGTCCTGGTTCAGAGTCTTGACACCTTTGAGAAAGATGCCATTCCTTACGACAAGCTCGTTATCGCCACCGGGAGTCGTCCCAAGCGTTTGGAAATACCGGGGATTGATTTAGATGGTGTTTTTACGGTGAGCAACATGCATGCTGCCATAGCCATCAAAAAAAAAATTTCCTCCGGCAAGGTGGGAAAGGTCCTGATCATCGGCGGCGGGTTTACCGGTCTCGAAATGGCTGAGGCCTTCACAGACATGTGGGGAATAGAGACGACCGTGGTTGAAATAACCAATCAGATTTTGCCGGGTATTGTTGGCGAGAATATGGCAAAAATGGCTCAGCATCACATGGAGGAGAATCAGGTGACGTTTCACCTGTCGGAGAGGGTAGTACAATTGGAAGGCGATAACGGGGTGACCCGGGCGATTACTGACAAAAGAACCATCGAAACCGATTTGGTGATCGTTGCTATCGGCACGGAACCAAATTCAGAACTGGCCCGGAAAGCCGGGCTTGACATCTCGAGTCGAGGCGCCATTGTTGTCAATAAAAAGTTGCAGACGTCAGATCCTGAAATTTATGCCGGAGGTGACGTGGTTGAAGTGACCAACTTGATAACCGGCAAACCCGGATATTATCCTTTGGGCTCAATGGCAAATCGACAAGGTCGCATCATCGGAACGAACCTGGCTGGCGGCAACGCCGAATTTCCCGGAGCAGTGGGTAGCTTTGTCGTCAAACTGTTTGACATATCCGTGGCGGCCACCGGTCTGAGTGTCGATGTGGCGCGCAAAGAAAACTATGATGCGATAAGTGCAATGATTGCCCAGTTCGATCGGGCCCATTTTTTTCCTGAAAAAGACATGATGTACCTGGAGTTGGTGGTTGAAAGAGGCACGGAAAGGGTGCTAGGCGTCCAGGGATTCGGCAATAAGGGTGACGGTGTGGTAGGAAGAATCAACGCCGTCGCAGCCATTCTCTCTTACAGACCCACCGTAGCTGAAATAAGTAATCTTGAGCTGGCGTATTCACCGCCGTTTTCTTCAGCGATGGATATTCTTAACGCCCTGGGAAACACGGCTGAAAACACTCTTGCCCAAAGGAGCAGGGTCGTGGATGCGGATGAATTTGAGACACTTTGGGAGCAAAGAGAAAACGACGAGGTTGTTTTTCTTGACTGCCGGGGGTGGGGTAATGCAGCCACATTTGTGGAACGCTATCCGGACCGGTGGAAAAACCTTCCTCAGGATGAATTAAGGGACAGGGTAGACGAAATTCCCCATGACAAGAGGGTTATTCTTATTTGCAATACCGGGGTCCGGTCTTACGAGGCCCAGGTTATGCTCAATCAGCAGGGCATCCGAAATACCTCCAACCTCCAGGGGGGTATGGTCTGGGTGAAAAAAAGGGGGATTGATATCTGAACCGTCCAACAAATAAATGCCATTCATCCATTGCATTTACTTCACATAATATATATCATATTACATATGGGGCTTCACAAAGAAGGCGTTTGAAATGAACCCGAGTTAAAGTAAGCGAGTAAATTTATTTTTTTTGCGGAGGTGATTGTATGACGGCTACATCAAAAACGCCCACAGATGAACCTGATACCGTAAATCAAGATGTTGAACCTGACAATTTCTCCCGAGATAAACGCCTCAATAAATTGCTTAAATCGGTTCTTGTTGAAGTAAAAAACTTCGCCGAAGATCAAATCAAACATATTGAGGAACTCACCTGTATCGGCCTTGCCCTATCGGCCGAAAAAAATATTAATAAACTACTGGAATTAATCCTTGAATACGCCAGGGATCTGTCCCATGCAGATGCAGGTACGTTATATATTCTCGACAGCGACAAACAGCATCTCCGGTTTGAGATCATGCAAAATGATACCATGAACACCAGAATGGGTGGAACGAGCGGCATTGAGATTTCTTTGCCGGAAGTTCCCTTGTATGTTAACGGCAAGCCCAACCATTCCAATGTTTCTTCCTACACCGCTCTCACCGGTGAAACAGTAAATATCCCTGATGTTTATAAGGCCAAGGGTTTTGATTTTACCGGACCAAAGGAATACGACGAGGCTATCGGGTATCGTTCCACGTCCATGCTGGTTATTCCCATGAAAAATCATGAAAACAACATCATCGGCGTGCTTCAGCTCCTGAATTCAAAGATCCCCGAAACTGGAGAAGTGGTTGAATTCTCAAAGGATTATGTAGATATAGTGGCAGCTCTGGCCTCGCAGGCCGCTGTAGCCCTGACCCAAACCCAGCTCATACAGGATCTTGAAGATTTATTCTATGCCTTCATTAAAAGCATTGCCACCGCCATTGATGAAAAATCTGCTTACACCGGAAGACATATCAACCGTGTTGTCGATCTGACCATGATGATGGCCGAAGAAATCAATAAAGCGGATGAAGGACCTTTAAAAGACGCCAATTTCAATCAGGACGAACTCGAAGAACTTCGACTGGCAGCCTGGATGCATGACGTCGGCAAGATTACAACCCCTGAATACGTGGTGGATAAGTCTTCCAAGCTTCAAACCATCACCGATCGAATCATCCTTGTTGAAACCAGATACCAGGCGATTGCCAAAGCAATTGAAAACGATTATTTGCAACAAAAAATTGAGATATTACGGAAGGGAGAAGATAAAGAATCGAAAACAAAAAAAATGGACCAAGCCTTTGCAGACAAAATGGAAGCACTCGAGGAAGAATTGGATTTTATCAAAACATGCAACCAGTCCGTAGAATTCATGAGCGACGATAAAATCGATCGCATCAAAAATATCGCCAAAAGAACATATAAATCAGATGACGGAGAACATCCTTATCTTACTGAGGATGAAGTTGAAAATTTGTGTATTCGCAAAGGTTCACTCATCGAAAGAGAGCGCAGGATTGTTGAAAACCATGCCAGTATGACACTCAAGATATTAAAAGAGTTGCCTTTTCCTAAAAAACTGGCCAAGGTGCCAGAATATGCCGCAGGTCATCACGAAAAACTCGACGGATCAGGTTATCCACTGGGTCTTTCCAAGAAGGAACTGCCGTTGCAAGCCCGAATAATGGTTATAGCGGATATTTTCGAAGCCCTTACCGCCAAGGATCGGCCTTACAAAAAACCGATGAATCTGTCTCAAGCGATCAAAATTCTTGGTTTCCTAAAGCAAGACAACCACATCGATCCAGATATCCATGACCTGTTCCTCAAAAGCGGGATTTTCTCTAGTTATGCCAAAAAGGAAATGGCGCCTGAACAGATCGACGAGGTGGGAGAAGACATGTAAATCTTAATAAATATCTTGAGACCACTTTAAAATGTTCAATTTCGCTCAAGTTCAAGGAAGGAGGAAATTTTAACCACCCCAGTACGATCTGCCGGACCTACGGGGCAGGCAGGCATACATGGAGTATTTTGGGGATTAAAATTTAAGCCTGACACAGAAATTGAGCGAAAGAGGGCGTTTTAAAGTGGTCTCAGCTATAAAGGGGACATTGCTAATGGGAACAAATAATATCGTATTTTTGGAGAATCTGGAGTGGTTTGACGATACGGGCAAAGAGCTGGTTCATCGTCTTCCTGAAAAGGGTTCAGGGGAAATCAAATTCGGTGCTCAGTTGACTGTCAGGGATAGTCAGGCCGGCGTTTTCTTTTATCAGGGTAAAGCCCTTGACGCGTTCGGTCCGGGTCGACACACCCTAAAAACAGCCAATATTCCCATTTTAACCAAAATCCTCAGCCTTCCGTGGGGGCTGAGCAGCCCTCTTCGAGCAGAGGTATATTTCGTGAATATCAAAGTGTTCACGAATCTAAAATGGGGGACTCGTGATCCGGTTGCCTTCAAGGATTCCGAACTGGGTTTGATCCGGTTGCGCGCTTTCGGTGTTTTCAACCTGCAAGTATTGCAGCCCGTGCTGTTTATCAACAACCTTGTCGGAACCCAAGGTATCTATACGACCAGGGAAATTGAAGAGTATCTGAACAGGGTCATTGTGTCGAGATTCAATGACTATATGGGAGAGACAATCGATTCGATATTGAATCTACCGTCTAGATACAACGAACTTTCCGAAGGGCTGGCGACACGCCTCCAAAAAGATTTCAGGCACTTTGGTCTCGGACTCGCCCATCTGTATATCAACGCCATTACACCGCCACCCGAAGTTCAACAGGCCATTGACGACCGCAGCCGGATGGGCGTTTTTGAGGATATGAACAAGCTCATGCAGATGAAACGGCTATGGCCATGGAAAAAGCTTCGGAATCCGAAGGCGGTGCCGGTCCCGGGATGGGAATGGGTATGGGATTCATGATGCCGGCTATGTTCTCCCAATATTTTTCCGGAACACAGCCACAATCCCGTGAGACCGATACCAAACCGGGCGTTTCATGCCCGGATTGTCATAATCCTATTCCTGCCGATGCCAAGTTTTGTCCATTCTGCGGTCACCAGTTACTTGTTTTTCAGCAGTGTACCAAATGCGGAAAAAACCTCACCCCTAGTGCCAAGTTCTGCTCCCGCTGCGGAACTGCGGCGGAAGAAAAGCCCAAACCCAGGATTTGTTCAAAGTGCGGCAATGAGGATGTTGCAGATTCAATCTACTGCAACCAGTGTGGAGAGAAGCATTAATTTACTTATCCAACATCAATGTCCACAGTGCGGTGCGCCGGCTGTCCTGAAAGAGACAGACCGCTTGTTTGACTGTCAATTTTGTCGAGTTAAGTCCTATCTGTTTCAAAAAGATTTCTTCCGATACCTGCTTCCCAGTGCCGCTCCGAAAGATAAAGATTTGGTGTTTTTCCCATACTGGCGGTTCAAAGGCATGCTTTTTTCCTGCATCCAAAGCGGTATAAAACATAGGTTTATTGATGTAAGCCACCAGGCGGTTGAATCCAATATTTTCCCTGTCTCAGTGGGGTTGAGAAGTCAGGCTCTAACACTTAGTTTTGTTACCAAGGAAACACCGGGACGCTTTTTGAAGCCGACCCTTTCTTTTAAACACGTACTGGGAAATTTTAACCGCAAGATAAGCACCACGCTGCCTAAACCTGTTTATCACCAGGCACATATCGGTGAAACCCTCAGTCTTATATATTCCCCTTTTTATATGAACGATAAGATGTATGATGCCGTCTTGAACAGACCGGTTTCTTCTGTTCTTCCGGAGGATTTTGATACCATGGGTTTTTCAAGTGGGCGTCCTGACTGGCGCATTCATTTCGTTCCAATTATTTGTCCGGGTTGCGGGTGGGATTTATACGGCCAGCGAGAATCTTTGGTGTTACCTTGTAAAAATTGTAACACGGTTTGGCGGCCTGAAAAGAATAAGCTCAAGAGAATAAAATTTGCTTGTATACCTGGTGAAGGAGATAATATTATTTTTTTGCCCTTCTGGCGCATAAAGGCGGCAATATCCGAAATAGAGCTCCGTTCGTATGCGGATCTGGCGAATATTGCCAACTTGCCGAAAGCAGTACAAAAAGAATGGATGGATATTGAATTCCGTTTCTGGACTTTGGCATTCAAGGTTGGTCCGCAGGTTTTCATCCGCCTTGCACGTCACGTAACCCTTTCTCAACCACAAGAGAGACTGGAAAACGAACTGCCCGACGCCCGACTCCATCCGGTAACTTTACCGGTAGAAGAGGCCCTGGAAAGCCTGACCATGAACCTGGCCAGTTTTGTGAAACCCCGGAAAAATTTTTTCCCGATACTTCAGGATATTAGCGTAAAGCCGGAAAAATATTTGCTGGTATATATTCCTTTTATGGAACGGCATCACGAATTGGTCCAGCCTAAACTGAATTTGGCAATCAACAAAAACCAACTGGCGTTAGCATCCAACCTATGATGGTGTTGACTGCAATTCAATTTCATAACCGGCCGTCCCCAACTCTAGTGCAATTTCATCAACGTGAGTCATGCTGCGTGTTTCAATTTCCAAATAGACATGAGTAACATAAATGGGCAAACCCCGTATGTTTCGATCATGGTATATATGCAGAACGTTCGCCTTTAATCCTGAGATCAAAGCTAGAAGTTTTGCCAGAGAGCCCGGCGTATCGGCCAGCCTCACGCTGAATCGCATGATTCGCCCATTTTTTAATAAGCCCTGACTTATTATTCTTCCCAACAACGGGCTATCTAAGTTCCCGCCACTGATCAAAAGAACGACTTTGCTTCTTTTAGGAATAGACACGGAACCGTTCATCAGCGCAGCCAAGGAGACTGCTCCCGCACCTTCCGCCAGAATCTTTTTGCGTTCTAGAAGCAGCAAAATCGCTGCTGCAATATGATCCTCCTCCACCAGGACCACATCATCCACATATTTTCGGATGATATCAAAATTGATGTTACCGATTTGTTTGACGCTGATACCATCAGCAATAGATTGCTCGGATTCGACTTGGGTGATTTTTCCTTTTTGCAAGGATTCGTAGGCCGAAGGACATGCAGCTGATTGAACCCCAATCACACGAATTTGGGGTCGAATCGATTTAATTGTGGCAGCAATGCCTGAAATAAAACCCCCTCCACCTATGGGTGCGAGAACCACATCGGTCTCTTTCAGATCTTCCAAAATTTCCAAAGCCACCGTTCCCTGTCCGGTAATAATATCCGGATCATCGAAAGGATGGATAAAGGTCTTATCCTCTTGAGCCACTTCTTGCGCCTTTTTGAGGCTTTCCAACAAACTCTTACCGGCTATGAGCACCTTGCCACCATAACCGCGTGTTGCTTCCTGCTTGGTGATGGAGGCCCACTCGGGCATGATGATGGTTGCTGGTATACGTGCCTGCTTTGCCGCTAGTGCCACACCTTGGGCGTGGTTTCCTGCAGACGCTGCAACAACTCCTCCTGAACCGATTTCATCCAGGTTGTTCAATATGCTATACGTGGCACCCCTTATTTTAAACGAACCGGTTTTCTGGAGGTTTTCCAATTTGAGATAAATGTCCCCTGCAAACATTTTGCTCAAAGAAGGCGAATGGATCAGCGGGGTTCGAATGATCTTGCCTTTGATCATTTTTAAAGCTTTATTCACATTTTCAATAGAAATCATTTTTATTTCCCCCCTAAACTTATCCAGGATCTTTTTGCATTTTCTTTCATAATAAACTAATA